>JALXDB010000508.1 GCA_026990615.1 Spirochaetota bacterium | reverse complement strand
ATGGTGCAACTCCGTGGATGATGCTTACCAGAATTACCCTTCCTATGCTCAGGGAACTTATAGCTATTGCTTTTATTTTAAGGTTTATGGACGCGTATAAATATATAGATAAGGTCACTGTAATGACTGCTGGAGGTCCGGGAGGAGCATCAGAGCTTCCCTCCTATCTTGGATACCTGATAGGAGTTCAGCAGTTTAATATAGGGCAGGCGACCGCCCTTGTATGGGTTATTGCACTTGGATCTGTTGTAATAATAACTGAATTTATAAGCTTTATGAAAAAAGTTCTGTATGCACAGAAAATACATTAATCTAGTGGGGGAGAACCTTGAGGGAGAAACACCTTAAAATTGTAAAGATACTTGGATTTATTTTCCTGGGGATATTTTTTATATTTATGATTTTCCCCATCTACTGGGCGTTCAACACGTCTTTTAAAACAATGGCAGAGGTTAATAGAATACCGCCTACCTTTTTGCCAAAAAATTTTACCACTATAGCCTATGAGGCAATATTTCACAACAGGATGGCAACGAGGTCTCTTTTAAACAGTATTATAATATCTGTTACGACGACATTCCTGTCTGTTTTTCTAGGGTCCCTCGCAGGTTATGCTTTCGCGAGATGGCCAAGACATGCTGGAGGTGAAAATCTTTCATTCTGGATACTTTCAATAAGGATGTTTCCTCCTGTTTCAATTATTCTACCAATATTCTTTATATTTAACTTTTTCGGATTGCTGGATACGTATTTCTCATTAATAATAACATATCTGGTATTCAATCTGCCTCTGGCTGTCTGGTTGATGATGATGTTTTTTGGTGATGTCCCTGTAGAACTTGAAGAGGCCTCATATGTTGATGGTTACAGCCCTATAAAAACCTTTTTTAAGGTTACGTTGCCTCTTGTAAAACCAGGTTTGGTCTCTGTGATTATACTTTGCTGGATATTTGCATGGAACGAGTTTCTTTTTGCCAATGTACTGGTCGGTAGTAAAGTTAAAACATTCCCTATTATAATTCCAACATTTGCACATGGTTCAATGGATCTGTGGAATGAGGTAATGGCCTTTACATTGATAGTTATAATACCTCCGATAGTCCTGTTTATTATACTGAGAAGGTATATGATCAGGGGACTGTCGCTTGGAGTTGTGAAAGGTTAGTTAGAAATAAGATAATAAATAGTAGTATAAAAAATAGATAGCGTATTAGTTAAAAAAATTGATAAATTGCAACCTTTTGTAAAGGAGCACATATGGCTGTTTTGAGATTTGAAGATGTGACAAAAAAGTTTGGCAAGGTTACTGCAGTAAACCATATGAGTTTTGAAACGAAGGATGGAGAATTTTTGGTAATACTGGGTCCCTCCGGGGCTGGAAAAACAACCACTCTGAAGATTGCGTGCGGTCTTGTTAATCCTACTGAAGGAAAGGTTTATCTTGATGGAGAAGATATCACCAAGGTTCCCCCTTACAAGAGGGATATATCAATGACCTTTGAGAATTACTCTCTCTATCCTCATATGACGGTATTTGATAATATGGCCTATCCGTTGAGGGCTGTTAAAGGTGAGTTTACAGAAGATGAAATAAAAAATAGGGTCGTTGAAATTGCCAGAATGCTTCATATAGAAGAGCTTCTCGATAGGTTCCCCGCAGAGGCAAGTGGCGGTCAGAAACAGAGGATAGCTCTTGGGAGAACTATGGTTAGAAAACCTAAAATATATCTTCTTGATGAACCTCTGGCACATCTTGACGCAAAGATTAGAGTAGAATTGAGGGAGGAATTTCACAGGCTGGAAGCACTAAAACTGGCCACAACTATATATGTTACCCATGATTACACTGAAGCGCTTTCACTTGGAGACAGAATAATGATTCTAAACGAAGGGGTGGTTCAGCAGCTCGATACACCGGAGGAAATATTCTACAGGCCTGTTAATCTGGAGGTGGCAAGACAGGTGGGCCAGCCCGCCATCAATACAATCGAGTGTGATATCAAGGAGAAGAATGGAAGGCTAATCCTTGTACCGGTGGATGAAGCAAGTGTATCCTTTCCTGTCAGTAACAGTGATAAAGAAAAGATCAAAAATTATGGGAAATCGAAGTTAATTCTTGGTATAAGGCCGAAGGATATTTCAATAGATGATAGCAAGAATAAAGAATCTATTGAGGTTACTGTTGATGTTTTTCAGCCCCTTGGTTCAGAGGGGGTTTTGACCTCAAATGCAGGGGATCTTCAGTTAATTGCTCTGATCCCGCCTGAAACCAAGATAGACCATGGCCAGAGTGTAAAATTGTACTATAATCCTGAGGATTTCTATCTGTTTGATATAGATACGAAGGAGAATATTAAACTAAAATATTAATCGAGGGTGAGTTAAATGGCTCGTGTTACACTAAAAAACGTTAACAAAATATATCGTGTACAGAAAAAAGAGGTACATGCTGTTATCGATCTTAACATGGAGATTAAAGACGGTGAATTGCTTGCCCTGTTGGGGCCTTCAGGATGCGGAAAAACATCCACGTTGAGAATGATAGCAGGGCTAGAAGAGATAACAAGCGGTGATATCTATCTTGATGAGAGAAGAGTCAATGATTTAACACCAATGGAAAGAAATGTTGCAATGGCGTTTGAAAGCTATTCTCTCTACCCCCATATGACAGTTTACAAGAACATAGGGTTTCCTCTTGATGTTATGGGGCTTAGCAAAGAGGAAAAGGATAAAAAGATAAGGGAAATTGCGAAGGTATTTGATCTGGAGGACATTCTTTTTAAAAGACCCCCACAGTTATCGGGCGGTCAGCAGCAGCGAGTTTCTCTTGCAAGAGCCCTGGTAAGAAAGCCGGAGGTTTTCTTGCTGG
>JALXDB010000507.1 GCA_026990615.1 Spirochaetota bacterium | reverse complement strand
ATAGAAAATTAATGTCATTTCATCATAAAATACATTATATCGTTAAAACATTAACAATATACAATAAAAAAAGAGGCGGCTTTTCTAAACCGCCTCCTGTAAAATACAACTCTATACAAATCAAAGCTAAATTAACTTACAGATTACATTAAAGACACCTGGTAAATCATGTGGTGCACAGTAATATGTCAAACGGATTCCCTCCCAAAAAATACAAGTACACTTCTCAAAGGCCACCTCAATCTTTATTTAAACCAGAGAGTATAAAATGCGGCTCTAAACTCTATCATGCAAAAGAAATTATTCGCACATCACTCATCCCAGAAAATATTAATATGATTTTATGCTTATATAGTAACTCAGTTTAAACCTCAATACTTACAGCCCCGAATTATAACCCGGCTGCTTCCTTTATTTGAGAAACCGTATCATCCCATCCGAGAGGCATAATATGTATCCCCTGACACATGGGTTTTATATCCTCAATTATTCTTGCTGCTATCTCCACTGCCTTTTTCTTTCTATCCTCCTTCGGTGTATCGGCCATCTCTTTGATAATATCATCAGGAACAAACACACCCGCAACATTCTCATTCATATACTTTGCCATCCCTGCCGATTTAAGAACCACAATACCTGCAAGCACAGGAACGTTAAATCCTGAAACCTTGTTCATAAAATTTTCAAATGATTTTACATCGTAAACTGCCTGAGTCTGAAAGAACTGCGCTCCGGCATCGATTTTCTTTTTCATCTTCAATATCTGAAGGTCCATGGGTTCGTACTCCGGTGTAACAACCGCCCCGTGGAAAAATGCCGGTTTGCCTTCCAGTTCATTGCCTGCAAAATCCTTTCCATCGTTAAGAATTGAAACAGCCTTTACAAGATTAACGGAGTCAAAATCATAAACAGGTTTTGCCTCCTGGTGATCACCCAGTGATGGATGGTCCCCTGTTATACAGAGAACATTCTCTATTCCTAGAACCCATGCACTTAAAAGATCGGATTGGAGTGCTATCCTGTTTCTGTCTCTTGTGACGAGCTGGAAAACCGGCTCTATACCTCTCTGCTTCAGCAAATGACATATAGCCATAGAACCAACTCTTACAACAGCCGACTGGTTGTCCGTAACATTAACGGCGACCACACTGTCCTTTAACATCTCTGCATCTTTTAACAAATGTTCTATATCTACTCCCTTTGGAGGTCCAACCTCACTGGTAACAACAAATTCGCCTTTTTTTAAAGCTTCCTTTAACTTACTCATATCTTCACCCCCTAATCTCTTACTACGGTATGGCTACCGGCTAACGAATTAAAAGTTGATTTCTTATTTTCTACATCGAGTTCAAGCCATCTTGGCCTGCTCCATTTTGCATAATTTTTGGGCTCCTTGTATCCTTCAAGATCGCTCAATCTGTTAAACTTCTTCAACCTATCGTATATAAGCTGCCAGGCACAGTCCTGATCCTTGTTAACCTCACATTTACCATCCTTAGACCCGCCACATGGACCATTAAGCAGTCCTTTGGGACAAAGAGTAACCGGACACAGCCCCCCTGTTTTATCGATGATGCATTCGCCGCACAGGGAGCAGTACTCCTTTATAATATTATCCCCGTATGTTTCTCCACCGAATATCGTATCGCACCCGGGATGCACAAAACCCCCATCGGTAGCATCAATAACAGTGTGAATACCCTGCCCGCATGATAGAACAAGAAATGAATCGGCCTGCTCTACCTCATCAATGTGCTCTTCCATTAGAACCTTTCTGGTTAATGACAACTTGCATAGACTCTTACCGCTCTCTGTGGATGCAAAACCAACCACATTAACTCCTCTCTTTTTTAACCTTTCAGCCATCTCGGCAGTTTCTTTTGGTCCCCCGGAATGACACTTTTCAGCACAATTGCCACAACCAACAACAAAAACTTTCTCATCTGGTTTTAAAGCCCCCAGAATCTCTTCAATTGGTTTTTGAATAGTGGCATGCATTATAAAGCCTCCTTGTATAAAATTGTTTTAAAATTTGATTGTTAAAATATTGACATTATTTATTAATCACAATATTAAACTATAACAATAAGAAAGTCAATCATTTTTTATATATTTTTATATTTTTAGTTTGACTATTTTAAATGTTAGGCCGGTCTTATTGGATTGTTTTTACCAACACTCCACGTAATAAACTAAAATTTCTCTATTTAAGTTAAATACTCAGGCATTTTTAATGTGGTGACAAAGAAATGTATACATAAAAGTGGCCGTGAAATAAGCATTTCCAACTTTACAGGAAGTCTGTAACCGTACCAAACTTATAGAAATCTTTCAAATAAAATTCTTTAATTGGAAAACTCTTTAAAAAGGTTTTTAATAAATTAAAATTCAACTAGTAGTTATGGGGGATACCTTTGATATGGAGAATCAAATGCTCAAAATCCTTAATGTTATTTAACCAGCCGTAATTGGCATCGTACTTTGAGTCCAGCTCTTTAATATAGGGCTTAATATCAAGTAACGGAGTTCCATTTAAAACATCCATACAGGATGTGTAAATTGTACGATCGGTTACCGCTTTAATCTTTACTATGCTCAGACCTATTGGGTTAGGTCTCTCCGGGGATCTGCTTGCAAACACCCCAACAGCTCTATCTTTAGTCCATGGAGGACTTACAAGGGGTCTTTTGAACTCAACTACCCTGTCCATATGGAAAAAACGTATATATACTCAAACTCAGCCAGATTTTTCAATCCCTCTGCATATTTCTTATCTATTACAATTTTAAATTCACCGGATTCATCCTCTACAGGTTGATACGGTGCCTTTTCTCTGTATGGTGTATAAATAGTGCCGATTGATCTGTATACTATTTCCAT
>JALXDB010000506.1 GCA_026990615.1 Spirochaetota bacterium | reverse complement strand
CGCGGGGCGGAACTTCAACCGGGAAGATATCCTCAACGGCCCTTGTGTAGGCGAAGGGATGGCTGGTTGAACATATGCCGCATATTCTTTCAATTACAAATGTGGATTGATCAAAGCTCTTTCTTTCGGATAACTTTTCGATGCCCCTGTGGTTATAGCCTATATTTACCTCTATATCTATAACCTTTTCTCCATCCACAATTAGATTAAAGTATTCGGGTTCTTCCTGCAGTGGATGGTACGGTCCTATCGGTACGATAGATCTGGCCATTACACACCTCTGTCCCTGATTGCATTTTTATCCCATTCTTGGTAGTCGCATCTTAAAGGATATACATTTTCTGGCCATTCATCCGGAAGTAACAGTCTTCTTAGATCCGGATGGCCATTGAATTTTATGCCGAATAGCTCAAACATCTCTCTTTCTATCCAGTTAGCACCCTTGAAAACCGGTGCTAGAGAGTCTATTTTGGGCTTTTCCCTGTCAAGTTTAACCCTGATGGATATTAAGAGGTTGATGTACTCAAGGGTGAAATGGTAGAGTATTTCTATACATGTTCTGCAGTCAACAGCCGAGGCTATGTTGAATCTTGCCTTCAGGTCTTTGAATATATATGTTGCGACTTCTACAAGGTACTCTTTCTTAATTTCTATGTATACCCTATGTGCTGATTTGTCATAGAAATCAACTATAGCACTGCTAAAACGATCCTTTATATCTTTTAAGACCTCTTCTCTTGTCATGCTTTCCCCTTGAGTTTTTGTATAAGTTTTACAACACCGGCAATAATAGCCTCCGGTTTGGGCGGACACCCCGGAATATAAATATCAACCGGTATTACCTTATCCAGCGGAACAGGGCAGTTGTAGCTGTGAATAAAGAGCCCCCTTGAGCAGGAACATTCCCCTATTGCAACAACAACCACAGGCTTTGGGGCCTGTTCATAGAGTTTTTTTACTCTTATCATTGATTTTCTGTTGCACGAACCAGTAATGAGGAGTACATCTGCATGCTTTATACTCGGTGCAAGCAACATACCAAAACGTTCAATATCAAACCTTGGTGTAAGGCAGTCCAGTATTTCGATATCACAGTTGTTGCAGCTTCCGGTTGATATATGAAATACCCACGGAGATTTGAGTAAAGCCCTCAATTTTAAACTCATGGTACCATCCTCTTTTACACTATGCTCTTGTAATAGTTAAAGGCCAATAAAGGCCAGCACAAGTGATACAATTGCTGCAACTGTAACAGGTCCCCAGAAAAACTTCATAGCTTGATCTATTCTCACTCTGGGATTGGTGTTTCTTATCAGGGTAATTATTACTAAAAGTGCAATGTATTTTATGATGCTGTAAACTATACCTATGCCCGAAAGGTTTAATCCTCCCAGAAACAGAATTATTATAAAAAATGGCAGTGTGAAGAGAAGAACGCACTTTGTAAGTTTGTAAAGCCCCAGGTATATCCCCGAGTATTCGATAAGGGGGCCTGCCATAATTTCCGTCTCAGCTTCGGGAATGTCAAAAGGAGCAAATGATAGTTTTGCCTGTATGCATATAATGGAAACAATAAGAGCAATCCCTCCTGAAAAACTGAGCGCATTTGCTCCATTCTGTCCCTGTATCTCAATGATTCTATGAAAAATAATGGAATTGCCCGATCTTACTATTATTGAGGCAATGCTCAAAATAAACGGAAGCTCGTAGCTTAACATCAGCTTTATTTCACGTGAAGCCCCTATTCTTGCAAGCGGGTTGCCAGATGCAAGACCTCCGAGCATAATTCCTATGGACGGTATCATCAGCAGGTAGATTACAACAAAGAGGTCACCTAAAAAGCCCTCTGTGTAGCCAAGCTGGTTTATCCAGAGTATTGTTGATGCAACAACAGCTCCTGCGAAACTCATTAATGGTGCGAAGAAGAACATCCCCTTTGAAGCTGTATTGGGGACAACAACCTCTTTTCCCATCAACTTTGTAATATCTATGAAGGGCTGAAAGAATGGAGGCCCCACTCTGTATTGAACTCTTGCAGTTACTTTTCTGTCTATCCAGCTTGCAACCAGTCCCAGTACAGACGTTAAAAAGAGTCCGAATATTACAAGGTATATTATGTAAATCATGCCTTTTCTCTTCTCCAGTGTGTTGAATGTACTATTAGATTTTTACCGACTAAAAACGTGTTTTCAGGCAACTCTTTTTCAGGCTTTTTCAACGATAGAGCCCCATAGGGGCATGTTTTTATGCAGATTGGATCTTTAATATCATTAGCATTGGAATTTTCTCTTCTATCAAGACAGTAGTCGCATATATTTATCAGGTACGGTACATTTTCAGGGTAGATCGTTCCGTAGGGGCAGGCATGTGAACATGTTTTGCAACTGATGCACCTCATGTTATGCCTGATCAGCATGTTGTTCTTATCTTTCTGCTGTTCAAGGGCATCCACCGGACACGAGTTAACGCAATGTGGATTTTCGCATCTTCTGCATACAAGGGCAAAGGTGGCAAGTTCAATTACAGACCTTATGCCGTTGTTAAAGGGATGGTAAAAGTAGCTGCACTCTACCACACACTCCTTGCACTCACCGGAACAGATATCGAGATCAATAAAAAGCCTCTTGTGATCACCCGGTTCCGGGTTTAAATCTAATGTCCCCTGGTGGAACTCAACAGCACTTGTCTCCATATCAAAACGCCCCTTTATCCATCAGATTGTATTCGTCAAATAACGGCAAGTTAAAGTCAAATGTATCTATTACCATTACCATGCTGATGTAATCAGTCCCATATATCTGGATAATCCTTTATCATGTCGTATCTAAAAACGGGCCCGTCTTTGCATATATAGTAGATGCCGAGCCTGCAGTGTCCGCAC
>JALXDB010000505.1 GCA_026990615.1 Spirochaetota bacterium | reverse complement strand
CCAATAAAATTTCCGGAGATGGTATTTTCGGTGGAGCCTCGTACCTGTTTAACACAGGATACGATAACAGGTATTATTTTGATGAGAGGGGCAGGCTTAACAAACATGCACACAGCGTACAAATTGGATCGACTATTTACAACAGTTATTCGATAGGAAACTATCTCAGTGTTGAGCCTTCACTGCAGGCAGGGGTTAATATAAAGAAGCACGAAAATCCCACAAGCGAAGATACACTGGATGATAAAAGAAACAGTTTGTTATTTGGCAAATTTGAAAATGACTTGAGAATAGGGGGAGATGAACTTTACTTTGGATCCAAATACAGGATCAAATATAAGTTAGCGGGGCCGGATGATAACTACGAGTATGGCAATTTCAGGGAACATGATATCACCTTGGGCTTGTATCTTAAAAAGAAAAGGATTCAAAATAAAATATACACTTCTCTCGATCTTAAACCTGTCTACGACTGGACCAGTAGAAGGTATAGTTTTACCCTCTCTGGAAACAGATTTATGCCTGTAGTGGAAGAGGTCAGTTATCTACCGTGCGATTATCTGAGTTTTAACGACACACTTATTTATGATGTTTCTGAAGCCAGATTTAAGACCAATGCCTTTTTATTTAACTTTGATAATGAAAATTTCAGGCTGTTTAAAAAAGATCTGGAAGTTTCATGGAGTGTAAACTGGCAACACAACTTTATAAATCCGGAGGTTGATTTTTTGACTTCCACTTTTTTTGTCAAAACAAAGCTCTTATCAACACTCGATGTATATCTGGGGTTTTATTCCAGAAATGATGAAATGTGGAGGTACTTTACATCAACATCAAAAAAATATGGGGTAGAAAGGATTAATCCTCTAACCGATCTCTTGAAATCATTTAATTTCTTTAACATAAACGATAGAAAGGAATCGAACTTTAAGCTTAAAGCCTTTTCTTTTGGATTTGTTCATGACCTCCATGAATGGGAGCTTAAATTCGATTATACTGGCAGACACGAGTTGTCTTATGACAGAACCAGATACGTTTGGAACAATATCTATTCTATTTCTATTGGATTGAAGAAGGTTAAAAACGCAAGATTTACAAGAGAATTCTCAAATACAAGGTAGGAAATTCTTAGAATAGTTTGTATATTAATATTTAATTTTACAAGATTTTAGCCGGAGGTTATCGATGAAAATACCTTTTCTTGATTTGAAGAGACAGTACAGAACAATTAAAGAGGAGATAGATAGTGCTATAAGGGAGGTCGTTGAAAGCGGAAGATACATAGGCGGAGATAAGGTAAGCTCTTTTGAAGAGCATATTGCAGATTATATCGGAGTTAAATATGCGATTGGGGTTTCTTCTGGAACGGATGCACTTCTTGCATCTCTTATGGCACTTGACGTTGGGCCCGGAGATGAGGTTATAACATCACCTTTTACTTTTATTGCCACTGCTGAGGTTGTTTCTTTCCTGGGAGCAAAACCTGTGTTTGTTGATATAGATGAGAAGAGCTTCAACATCGATCCTGATAAAATAGAGGATAAAATAACTGATAAAACAAAAGCAATAGTACCTGTACATCTATTTGGACAGATGGCAGATATGGACAGGATAATGGAGATAGCGAGGCGTCATGGAATAGCAGTAGTTGAAGATGCAGCCCAGGCAATTGGTGCAACTTATAAAGCCAAAATGGCATGCAGTATAGGGGATATAGGTTGCCTTTCATTTTTTCCTTCTAAGAATCTGGGGGCTTTCGGTGACGGAGGAATGGTCTGCACAAACGATGAGTCTATTTCAAGAAAAGTTAGAATGATAAGAGAGCATGGCTCTGAAAAGAAATATTACCATAAAAGAATAGGGTTCAACGGCAGATTGGACTCCATACAGGCTGCCATCCTCGATGTGAAGTTACACTACCTTGATAGATGGGCTGAGAGTAGAATAGATAATGCTGAATTCTATAATGAAAGGTTATCCGGGTACGTCAAAACTCCTTCAGTTACAGTTGAAGGTAAGCATGTCTACAATCAGTATTCGGTTCTTACAGATAAGAGGGATGAGCTTGTTGATTTTTTAAACAGCAGGGGCGTTCCAACCGCCGTGTACTATCCGGTGCCGCTTCATCTCCAGGAGGTTTTTAGACCGTATGGCTATAAAGAAGGGGACTTTCCTGTATCCGAGAGGATTAGCCGCAGTATTCTGTCGCTTCCCATTTTTCCCGAGCTTTATCAAGAAGAAAAGGAATATATTGTTGAGACTGTTGCCGGGTTTTATAAGAATCAGTAGGAAAGAGATACTGCTGGTATGTTAGATGCAACTGTAGTTATTCCAACATACAACAGAAGAAGGATAATTGAAAAGGTACTTGAAAGATTTTTGCATCAAAAAGATGTAGAAGAAAATTATGAGATTGTGGTTATCGATGATGGTTCCGATGATGAAACCGATCTTCTGTTTAAATCACTCGAAGATTCAAACCTGTACAGGTCCATCAGTAAAAGCCGTACTGATCTGGTACTTAAATGCAGAAGTGGAAGCCTGAAATCGATATTTCAATCGAGTATCCCTGCAGAGAATCATCTAATAAATCCACGCATCAATTACATAAAGATTAAAAAATCCGGTAGGTCAACTGCAAGAAATGTTGGAATTGAAGTATCCGGGTCGGATCTCATAATTTTTTCTGATGATGATATATTTGTTGAGGATTACTATGTTAGCAAGCATATAAGTTCTCATTATCCCGGGGATAGGCTCGTTGTCATGGGAAGAGTTATAAATACGGACAATCTGTCTGACCCCTTTTCGGCCAGGTGGAAGTTGAGAGATATAAATACAGCCTTTCTTTCGACAGGAAACGCATCCGTGAGAAAGGAGTATCTATACGATGCAGGCCTTTTTGATGAGAATTACACGGTATATGGATGGGAAGATTTCGAT
>JALXDB010000504.1 GCA_026990615.1 Spirochaetota bacterium | reverse complement strand
GTCTTTAAATAAGGTGGAATCTGTATTATATTTTACTCGTAATTCCCGTGCTCTTGCAAGCTTTTCCTCCCGCGCTTTTATTACCTCCCTCATCCTTCCCAACAAGCTTATCAAAGGGCGTAACATAGCAAATAGCACTATGAAGACGCCTATAGTTGTAATACCAAATATACTCATCAATCTGGGTTCTTGCATCCTCGATTGATAGAATGCTCCTTTTCCTGATACAATCTGCCTTAACAGTACGAAAAAGCCTCTCAACCTTGCCATTACTCTGGGGGTAGCCCACAGATGTAAAAGTATGGGTAAGCCCTGCGTACCTGATAAACCTCATAAAGTCCTTTGCTATAAACTGACTTCCATGATCAGAGATGATACTTGGAGTTGCTCCAGCAAACTTAACCAGTGCTCTCTGCACTACAAGCTCTACATCTTTTTCCTCCATCAAAGCTCAAAGTTCATGATGTACCACAAACCTGGAATATCCATTCAAAATTGCAACCAGAAACATAAAGGTCCCCAGTACATTAACATACGAAATATCTATATGCCATTCCTTATGGGGTCCCTCCGGTTGTTCATATCCAATCCCCTTACCCTTTATCTTTACAGGATTAAACCGATTCAGTAAACCAGCATTCTTCAATACCCTGTATACAGATGAAGGACTCGCATATGCTACATCCTCGCCTATCATCCTGCAACAAAGCCTTCTGTATCTTTCCTCCCTGTTATTTAGGGCATAATTTATTATTGACTTCTTCTCATATTCAAATACTCACGTCGCCTTCGGTATCTTTCCATTATGCTGGACCGGTACCCTATACCTCCTCATCCATTCATAGTACTTTGATTCCTTTAGCCCAAGATATTTTAAAAGTCTTCTCACTGGTATCCCTGTCTTGCTCTTTTATTTAAGCATTGTTTCTACAATCTCATCCCGTACATCAGGTTTAAACCACCCCTTGCTCAATCTCCCCCAAACGTTTTTTTTAACTTTATATTTTCCTCAGTAAGCCATCTGATCACTTCATCCTTTTTCTGAATCTTATCACGATGCTTCTTTACCTGCGCTACCTCCTTCTCGGTACCATTCTTTCCATGTCCAGCTGAAAATAGCTCAGCTCCTTCCTCAAATAACCTCTTCTCCCACTTGTAAAATACGTTAGGGTGGATGCCATATTTCTCGCAAACTTCTGAAATCGGAACTTTGTTCTTCAGATGCTCTCGAAGTATTTCCATCTTTTGCTGTGGTGTATACCGCTTTCTTTGTTTAGTCATAAATCTCTCCTCTCCAGATTCCACCTTATTTTACCATGTTTAAAACTCCGATTTCATTTGAAGCAGAACAAAACTATGCATCTTTTAATAGGTGTAGGTACCGTAGGTTAGATATGTTTAAGATACAATTATTGATTACGGCATCAGTAATAAATCTTAAGAGATTGATGAAAAAGAGGGTAAATAGGAATAATGAACCTGCCATAAGCAAAAAGGCAGTTTTTTATTATACTGCAATCATTATGCTATTATTTAAATTTTCGAGGGTTTGGTAACAGCTCCATAAATTTACAAATTTAGACAGGGAGGAGACGAGGAGAAAAGCTGAGGCTGTGGTAAAGAAACTTAAAAAGATGAAATTAAAAATAGCAGCAAAAGTTATTGAGGATGGGATAGAGGAGACATTATCGTACACATATTTTCCGAGGGAGTACTGGAGGAGGATAAGGACGAATAATCCCCTGGAAAGAATAATGAGGGAGATTAGGAGGATTACCAGGGTAGTTGGGGCTTTTCCGGACGGAGAGCCTGCGTTGATGCTGGTGGCTGCGAGGCTGAGGCATATAGAGGGGATAATAAGAGTCACTTGAGACATACAGAGACTTCACGAAGCTTATTCTGAATGTACGGTGTATAATTCCACCTGTAATACTTGATGATGGTATTTAATTAATGATTGAGGTAGCAAGAAATTTCAAATTGAAAGAGTTTACTTTATATCAAACTGATGTTTACGCCTTATTTGAAATGTTATATAGCTCTCATTTAAAAACCCTGCTTTTAAATTCAGCAGGCTTTTTAATTATTAATAGTTTGGATCTTAAAACTTAAAGTTTGGATCCTTAATGATTGTTTTTCGCTCCCTTTCACTATTAACAATTTTTTGGAGGTAATTTTCAGAAATGTACTGTGCCTTGTAGTCTTCTCCATTTCTCCGCAGTTGAGAGTAAAAAGCTCTAAGATGATTTCGAGACCCTTTATCCAGGTTTTGATAAACTATTTTAATATCATCGTTGTCTGTTTTCTCCATGAGATCTTCCAGGTCTTTAATATCAAGGTCTTCAATTGTTGCACCGATTTTAAGTGCAGCAACAAGTGATTTACTACCAGCTTTAGTCAATTCATCGTACAATCTTTGAATTTCGCTATTCATGAATTTTCCGGGAATATCACTTTTTATTGGGTCATCTAGATGATACCTCTCAATTAAAACACCTACGGCATTCATATGAGTCTCTTCGGCTCTGGCTATATTGGAAAATATGGGTATATTCCATTTTGTATACAAATAATTATAAACATCCCGGGCTAATTTTTCCTCCTCTCTCATCTGTAGAATACCGGATCTTTCCACATCATCAAGAGGTTTTATAGGAATATTTTTGATTAATGATTCAATCTGTGTTCTGCTAATCTTAGTAACACTTTTTTTATCAAATTTTCTGTTAGATTTTCTCCCATAATTATTTCCCTGATCGGCAATTAAGTGGAAAGCTGTTAAGAGTAATATGCCTGCAGTTAAGAATAATATCATAATCCTTTTATTTTCTCTCATTATTTTCTCCTTACAAATATTATAATTAGTATAATACTTATTGTTAGTTTAGTAACCCATTTATAACTTTGATATATGATTAAAACGATTTATTATTCCGTTGTTGGTTTTAGAATTGTTA
>JALXDB010000503.1 GCA_026990615.1 Spirochaetota bacterium | reverse complement strand
AGCCGAAAACGATTTTTCCCTTTCAACAGGAATGTAGCCGCATATTTTCATCCCATAGCCTATAAGAGGAAGTTTAAAAAGTGATTTTTTAGCAAGCCACCTGAATTGAAGCGGTATGGATGCTGTTGCAACAAATATGTCTGTATTGCTTCTATGGTTGGAAATAATAATATAAATTTTATTCCTGTCTATCTTTTCAAGGCCTATAACTCTGAGATTAACCCCACAGAAAACCTTTAAAATTATCTTCGACCATATTCTGGAAATAATGTGGGGAAAGTTTGTATTTCTTCCGTTAAGATGATAAACTACAACGGCAGTGATAAACAGGACCAGGGTAACAATACTTCCCAGTATCCAGTATGCAAGGCCTCTCAGCATTTCCTCTCACCGTAGGTTATAAACTCCACCTAATTTCAATTTTAAAGTTGAAACAGTTCTACTCTTCATCTCCTTCAGAACTGTATATGAGCTCTGCATCGTTCCATAGTTTTTCGAGCTGATAGAAGTTTCTTCCATCTTTCAAAAATATATGGAGTACAAAGTAATTGTAATCGAACAGAACCCAGGGGGACTCATAGTTATCAACCGAGTTGATTGGCTTTAATCTCTTTTTAAACAGCAGATCTTCAACATCCCTTACAATTGATTTTGTTTGAACTGAAGAATTTACAGTGCATATAATGAAATAATCGGTTATTGAAGTAATCCCCCTAAGGTCAAGGACAACAATATCCCTTGCCCTGTCACTTTTTAGAAGTTCTGCAACCTCAATGACTGTATCTCTGATTTCCTCGTTAATATCTTTTACCAGTTCTGTTTTATCTTTCATCTTACGTAATTACCCTCAAAATCATTTCCCAGAATTATCGTTACGTCAACCATTAAAGATTTATCTATCTTTGTGTAGACCTCTTTGCAATTTATTATATCAGCTATTCTCTTTGCTAAAATTGGCTTTCCAACTCTGTCTATAACCACAGTTTTTTCATAATCATTCCTCATGGCATTTCCATAGTGAACAACGTTGAATCCATATTCTATAAAGTAATTTCTCAAACTCTGTGCCTGACCGGGATTATTTGAACCGTTTAGTATTTCAATTCTTACATCATCGCCAATAGGAGCAGGACCATCGTTATTCATAAATTTCATCAGCTCTTTAATTCGTCCTCTCAACCACTCTCCATTCTCAACTGGTATGAGGTACTTCTTACCTTTTATCTCCATTAGTCTGCCAAACATCTTGTAAAAAAGAATCCTCGACGGATTCAACCTCTGCAACCTCTCCGAAACAACCTTAACATCCTTTATTGTCAGATTTGTATCAACCGACTTTAAAAGACTTCTCAAAAGCCATGTATGCTGGATTATCTCCAATATTTCGCCGTTGTTTTCGACCAGGGCATCAAGAATATTTCTATGATTTTCCAGATAATCCTTTAAACCTCTTTCACCGTACCTGTAAAGAAGGTACTCTTTAACCTTTGCTCCATCAAGCAGTTGCTTCCCATCGGGAACCTTTATAATTATCCCCCTTTCAGAATCGACATAATCCACCGGCTTCGGAATATTAACCTTAAGACCCTCTATTAAATCTACCAGTTTTTCAACATCCTTCAGGTCGTATATCATATAAAAGGGGAAACTGCGTCCGGTTAGTTTTTCCACTGTATTTTTTATTACAAGTGCATTACCCTTTTTATAGATGTTTGATACAGTGTCGTACTGAGGAGCATTTTCATATTCCACTTTCAATCTTGTGCTGCCAGGGATCATTATAAATCCCAGTTTTTCAGTTTTTGGATTATAAAATGTAAGAAAAATTGATTCAGTCACATCCCCATTTTTTTCAACCAGAATACCGGAGAGGGTTTCCCCCCTATCCATTAATTGAAGAACTCTGCTTTCCTTAAAATAGAAGATAAAATAAACAGCTACAATTATTATTCCGATAGCTACCAGAATTAAAATAAAAGATACCCAGTCGAATACGGGCTTCTTTCTCCCGCTATCATGAAATTTAATATCAGCAACACTGATCTTCATAATCACACCTTGTCTATTTGTACTTGAATTCTGCTTAATATCTATCTCATCTAAAAATTAAGTTAATAATCTTATACCTATTAGAAAACTTAAACCAACAGGACACACTTTAAAACTTAGACAAGCGTATTATACGCCTTTATAGTTTCAATACAGATGTACCTTTCATTTGAAACGAGATGCCTTATCAGTGATTTATAAATATAAAGCAATGTTTTTTCTATACTCTTTCGGGCCAGACGACGGGCAGTTTTAACCCCACGAAATTTCCTGCCCGGCTCAATATAATCCGCAATAAAAACGATAGAAGAAACGATAGACATATTCTCCCTGCCCGTTGTATGATACCTGATAGCCTCAAGTATTTCGGGATCCTCTATTTTAAAATCTCTCTTTGCTATCTCGGCACCTGCAGGAGCATGGAGCAGTACTGGGTTGCTATATACTTTCTCATCCAGATTGTAACTCCCATTAACCACCAGTCTAACCAATTCATCTGCCTTCATGTCTCTTGCAATGTCGTGAAGAAGGGCTGCCAACCTGACCTTTTCCGGATCAGCACCGTACAGACCGGCAAGATTCACAGCGGTTTTTTCTACACCGAGTGTATGCCTCAATCTTGGCTCCGATATATACTCTGGAAGTTTATCAATGATTTTGTCTCTCACAAAAACAACCTGATGCCCGAAATTAAAATTAAACATACAATTTGTTTTCTTTTATATATATGTAAACAGCCGGCGTTACAAGATACCTTATACTCTGTCCTGTTTTAATTCGATGCCTGATCTCCGAAGAGGTAACATCCACCTCTCTCTTCGTAAAGAATTCATGATTAATTTTAGCCTCATTCAGATATTTTTTGAGGTCCTTTATACTACCCCTTTCTCCTCTTCTGAGGATCACGATAAAAT
>JALXDB010000502.1 GCA_026990615.1 Spirochaetota bacterium | reverse complement strand
AAGAAAATCAGAATAACTAATATAACTTGTTATATCAATATATTATGAATGCAATCTAGAAACATTCCCTGGCATTTTAATACTATTATTTTTAAAAATACTCTATTTTAAAAACACACCGGCTTTAAAATTTGCCAGTATGATCGGAAGCCTTGTTAAAAGTAGATAGATGTCCTAAGCTAGGTTTTAAAACTAATACCCGGTAGAACTAAAGTTATCCTACTATGGTTTCTCTTCCGAGCCCGACAAACCTGTTAACGATATACAGAGAAACCCCCGTGGCAATCAAAAGAAAGGTAGCCAGGGCCGATGCTGTTCCGAAAAGACCGTCAAGCACGGAGAGGTATATCCTTACAGGCATGGTCATTGTTTTGCCGACGTACAGGACTATTGACGATGACAGCTCATTAATGGCTGTTACCCAGCTCATAAGGGCCCCCGAGATTATACCGGGTATCATCAGCGGCAGGGTTATCTTCCTGAATGTGCTTGCCGGTTTGGAGCCAAGGTTGATTGCCGCCTCCTCCATAGAAAGATCTATCTGTTTTAGAATAGCCGCACTTGACCGCACAGAGTAGGGAAGACGCCTTATGAAATAGGACATGATTATAATTGTAGCGGTTCCCGCAAGATAGATTGGTTTGTGGTTGAAAGCCTCTATAAAACCTATCCCCATAACCGTTCCGGGTACAATGTAGGGTATCATTAAAAGCGGATCAAGAGCATGGGATGCTATGTTGGATTTTCTGGACAGAACAAAACCGAGCAGAGTCCCCACTATTACTATCAAAATGACGGCAGTTATGGAGAACACTATAGAGTTTGTTATTGTTTTTGGCACATCGTGAAGAACCTTAGCATAGCTCTGTAGGCCGAAACCGGGATGGAAAACAGGCCCGCTTGTTTTTCTAAAGGAGAAAACCACTATAACTGCAAGGGGAAGTGTGCTGACTGCAACAATAAGATAGCAGACAAGATGGGCTGCAAGGTTTGGTATCCCTTTAAGAGATTTAACCACGGGTCTGTTTAAAAGATTGCTCGAGTACTTTCTTCTTGTTGCAATGTACCTCTGGCCAAAGAGAACAATGGTGGATACAATTATAAGAATTATGCTCACGGTGGATGCAAGCCCCACATCCGCTCCTATGTCGCTCGTAAATATATTGTAGGCCATTGTCGGAAGCACATGGAAGTTTCTGCCGAGGATCATCGGAACGCCGAAGTTTGCAAGGGACATCATAAATGCAATAAGTGCCCCCGAACTTACAGATGGAATAATGAGCGGCAGGGTTATCTTGAAGAACTTTCTCAATCCATGAGTTCCAAGGTTTTCAGCGGCTTCTTCCAGGGAGCGATCAACAGATGAAAGAGCACCCGATGCAAGTAAAAAGACGAAGGGGTAATACTGAAGGGAGTACACAAAGATAATTCCACCGGGTCCGAAAATTTTGGGTAGATGAATCCCGAAAGTCAGGAAGAATTTTCTTAAGAAACCGTTCTGTCCGAGCATTATTATCCATGAATAGGCGCCTATAAAAGGAGGCGAAAGGAGGGATAAAACAGCAAGGGTTGAAAGAATCGCTTTACCTTTAATTGTGAATCTCACGGTAAAAAAGGCAAGGGGAAGGCCGAGCAAAATTGAGCCTATTGTCCCTCCAAATGCAACTAAAAGGCTGTTGAATATGGCCTTTACGTAGTACATCTTCGAGAAGAACGTGTAGTAGTTTGCAAGGGAGAGTTTACCCGTTTCCTTGTTGATAAAACTGTACTTGAAGATGTTAAACAGAGGATATAGAAGAAAAATTATTACTATTGCAAATCCAAGCAGGGTTACAAATGTCCATATATCAAATCTGAAGGTGCCTATTCTATGTTTTTTCATCTTATTCTCTTCCCCGTATCTAAATCAAAGTACAGAATAGATTTTATTGGTATCTTTAAAAAGACGGATGATCCCGCCTCTATCACTGTTTTAAGTTCTGGCCTGTGAGTCTCGGATACAAGGTTTATGCCGTTCCCGCAATCGACTGTATACCTGATGAGAGGCCCTGTAAAGATGTTTTTTATTACCTTCCCCTTCAATACAGTTGAATCGGCGTCTTCAACTCTATCCCTTAAAAGAGTTATCTCTTCAGGGCGAACCGAGAGTTTTATTCTTCTGACCTCTTTGCTGCTTACGGGGACGTTGGCCTTAATGAGCTGGTCACCTATACGGATTATCAGCCTGCCCTTTTCCCCCTTCTGGACCTCGCCTTCCATAAAGTTGGTTTCGCCCACGAAGGAGGCCACAAAAATATCAGACGGGTTTTTGTATATTTCCCAGCTTGTGCCAACCTGGTGTATTTCGCCGTCCTTCATTACAGCGATCCTGTCGGATATTACAAGGGCCTCTTCCTGATCATGAGTGACATATATGGTTGTTATACCGAGCTTTTTCTGGATTTCTCTTATCTCCTCCCTCATCTGGACCCTTAATTTTGCATCGAGGTTGGAGAGTGGTTCATCCATAAGCAGGACCTTGGGTTCGATTACCATGGCCCTTGCCAGCCCGACTCTCTGCTGCTGCCCGCCCGAAAGCTGGTCCGGAGTTCTCTCCTCAAAGCCCGTTAGCCTTGCCATTTCCAGGACATGTTTCACCTTCTGCCTGATGACATCATGCGGAAGTTTTCTGTTTTTAAGCCCGAAAGCCACATTTTCGAAGACTGTCATATGGGGAAATACCGCATAATTCTGGAAAACCATACCCGTATTTCTATCGTAAGCGGGCACATCATCTATCAGCTTGTCGTCTATATAGATATGCCCCTCGTCCTGACGGTAGAATCCGGCAATGGTTCTCAGGAGGGTTGTCTTGCCGCAGCCCGAGGGACCAAGCAGTGTAAAGAACTCTCCGGACCTTATCTCCTCCGTTATACCTTTAAGCGCTTCAACCCCCGGAAATCTCTTGTGTATATTTTCAAGTTTTATAGTTGCCATAGTGTTACCTTTAGCACGTTATTGTTGGTTAGTTTAAATAAAAGCAGGCGGCCGATTCTGACCCGGCCGAATCAGGCCGGACCAGAACTCTCATATAGCCACCTGCAGTTAATCTTTTATAATCCTAATTTCTGAACGAGTTCGGTCCATTTTTTCACGAACTCTTCCTTGTGACTTGCAGACCATTTAAAATCGTAGGGTACAGTTTTGATTTTGCTCAGAGGTGGAAGTCCGGGTGGAACTAGTCCATCTTTTCTGACAGACCTTCTCCCCATCTTTTCTACCAGAATATCCTGAACTGGCTTTGAAAGAGCCCAGTCTATAAAGGTTTTTGCTGCATCCGGATGCGGTGCGCCTTTTACCAGAGCTATGCCGTCAGGCCCGGCTGTTGTGCCGTCTTCGGGATAGACGATGGTTACGGGGCCGCCTCCCTTTACATAGCGGTATGCATTGTCTTCAAGGGTTATCCCGATTGCCTGTTCACCGTCGTTTACAAACCTCGGTACTGCCGAGGAGCTGCTCGAAAGCACAAAGTTTTTCAGTATGCTCTCGTAAACTTCCCATCCCCTGTCCTTGTAGATATTCAGCACTGTTGCAAGCTGCATGTAGGCTGATCCCGATTTATCGGCTCTTGATGAAGAGATCTGGCCTTTCCACCTTGGATCGGCGAGGTCTGTCCATTTTCTGGGCATCTGATCTTCGGGTACAAGGTTTGTATTCACTATGAAAACCATGACAATACCGGTGTAGGGCAACCAGTTTGTACCGACCTTGAAAACATCCTCGATCTTATCCCAGTCTTTTGGGGTGTAAGGTGCAAGCAGGTCTGAATTGGCTTCTAGCTGTTCACCTCCGATGCTCCAGATCACGTCGCACTGTGGGTTGTTCTTTTCAGCTTTGACTCTGGAGATTACATCCCCGGAACCCATCTTGATGACCTCGGCCTCTATCCCTGTATCGGCTTTGAACTTCGGTACAAGGGCGTCGATTATCTCCTGGGTGTGGGCGGAGTAAAGAACTACCTTTTTAACCTTTTCCTTCTCTCCTCCTGCAAACAGAGCAAGGGGAAATACAGCAATCAAAAGAGCTGCGGTTACGAGTAAAAAAACTTTCCTCCTCATAAAACCCTCCTATTAAAAATTTTTTTATTTATTAAGGCATTTGAGTTTTTAATTTCCCGGTTTTCAATTTTAATACAAAAAATAAATGACATTATGTTTTCAATATCGTAAAAATGGCTTGTGATTCATTATTTAATATTTAAAACTCTATTTTTGCCCAATGAACCATTTTATACCTAAAACCATCTGGAAAGCTCATCCTTTAACACCATTGTTCTATAATCGTAATGTATCGTATTGAAGCCCAACTTTTCGGCAGCACTGCAGTACGAAACAACATCGTCGATGTACAGGCACTCTTCCGGTCTGACGGAACCCCGCTTGCAAAGGGCCTCCCATATTCCCGGGTCGGGCTTCATTACTCCCACTTCGAATGAGAATATAAAAAGCTCCGGTATTGATGAAAGCTTTCTGTTTTCAAGCAGCCACCTGGCATGTATTTCAGATGTGTTCGAAAGTACAAAAACCCGTGCTTTTCTGCCGGCATATTCCAGAGCGGCTTCCCCGTCGGGATTTTCCTCAAATCCGTTTTTGTACTCCTCGTAGAACTCATCGTATCTCCAGCTTTCGTATGCTTCGATTCGCTCCTTTATTCTTCTAAAATGTTCAATTGAGTCGTACTTTCCTGTTTCAGAATCAAACTCGATATCTGTTCCGAATATTCTCCTGCATATCTCCTCTGGAGACAGTGGTGAATGTTTTGAAAGATTTCTGCAAATCTTTAACCTATCAATTTTTGCAAGTACATTACCGAAATCAAAGACAACAGCGGTGATATTTGACACAGATTAAAAATTCCATTTGATGTTGTGTTTAATTCTATTTTATTTTTATATTAATTTATGTCAAGATATTTTATAGGAAGAAAAGGATTACAATTTTTAAGGTTTTATATTTCTGGATAATTTAACTAAAAGCCCCGTTTACAAACGCTAACAAATTGGATAGCTAAAAACGGGGCTTACAGGTTTAAAGGGCCTCGGGCCTTTTTACTTTAGCCTTTTCGCTTGAAGGCGATTAGAACCTGGTGATGAGCTTAACGGCTTTAACAAGCCCACTTACTGCTTCCCGAAAACCGAAATATTTAGATTTTTATTAAACTTCCACCTTTATCCTGTGCTTTGTGGCTAGCATTATAATAGCGTAAACCACAGCAGCAATTATTATGGTATCGAGTGCAACGATCCCGGTGAGTTTAAAGGATGTCTTCTGAATTATAAAGCCAAAGGCTGTGCCTATTGCCCATGCAATAAACGGAATGGCCCTGATATTCTTAACCTCATCCAGCCTTGCAGGATCAAAGAATCTGTTTTCTTCGCCCTTGAAAAAGTAGTAGTCCAGAATAATAATACCGGCCGCCGGAGGGATTATAACCGCAAGGAGGCTTAAAAAGGATGTGAATCCCTGTGATGTGTTTATTCCCAGAAGTGCGAGGATCGTACCGATGACTCCCGATGCAACTGTAATCATCCATTTTTTTAATTTTGGGAACATCGCGTTTATAGAGAGGGCACCCGAGTAAAGGTTGTTATCGTTTGTTGTCCATGCTGCAAGGATTATCGACAGGATAGCAAATGCAACCCAGATCCCGGAATTGTTGTTTAGCATTACCCTGGAAAAGTCAAACTCTCCTCCCGAGCCTTTCACCATTATAGCACCGAGAATTAGTACAACGGGGAACCCTACAATCATCCCAAATGCCATACCGAAGCCGCCAGCTTTCTTGTTGCGGGCATACCTTGTAACATCGGGGGTTATCAGGCTTCCCATTATGAAAGAACTGATTACGACCGATACTGCGGCTCCGAAGGCCATGGCACCTTTGCCCGTAGTGCCGGCAACTTTTGACAGGGTTACACCCTCTTTACTGTAGAGTGTTATTATTGTGGCAATTATGGCAATAAGAAGCATGGGGATTGCTATTATGCTTAGCTTTTCGATAGCTTTATACCCGAGAGTTGCTGTTAATGTCATAAGTGCTCCCCCGATTATTTCAATAACCCAGACGGGTACTTTACCACCAAATACATATGCAAGGCCCCCGTTGCCGAACCCAGACGCCATAAATCCCAATTGAACGCCGAACCAACCCCATGCGGCAAAGAACAGAACTATCTGAAGTACGTAGGCGCCGTACTTGCCGAAAGTGAACCTCGCCGTAAGCCCTGTTGAAAGGTTTGTATGCGCCCCGATGATGCCCATGAGTATTGAAATTATACCGAGTATCAGTGCACCGAAGATGAATGAACCGATAGCAGTTCCGAGCCTGGTAGGACCGGCAATCATCCCGGCAATCAGGAACGCCGGCAGGCAGACTGCTATACCCCAGTATACAATGCCAATTCCGAACCAGCTCTTTCCCTGTTCCCTGGGCACCGGTCTTGCGCCGTAGTCCTCAAGCAGAGACTGTTTTTTACCCATATCTACTCTCCTTTTTTATTTATTTTGATATTAAATCCAATCTAAAAAAGCGACTATCATTTCGAGCCTTGATTCTTCAAGGCGAGAAATCTGTAATTCTTTATATATTAAGAAAACCTCCTCTCTGGATAAAATTTCACTCCACCGCGTTGCGTTAGAATTTTATGCTATTTTGACTTTAGATCTCCAACAGCTTTAACCTTGAACCTGACGGCATTTGACGGAAGGTAGGCAAGGGGTATCTCTTCGAGCTCCACAACTTCAACACTGGATTCATCGGCGCCCGCCTTTACGGCCTCCTCCTTCGCCTCGTTTTTAACCTGCTCGATAACAGCCTCCCTTCCCCTGGTTGTAATATCGTAAACGCCGTCTATACTTCCCGATACCTGTGCAATAGAAGCCCCTATGGCGTTCGCAACCTCATAATGTTCCGGTTTTATAACAACACTTGCACCCCTGATATCTTCGGGGATCAGAATACTGCCCCCTCCGACGGCTACAACTGGCAGGTCTTTTGCAGAGACCTTCACCCTGTCTATGGCCTCTTCTATAATTGCCTTTATTTTATCCATACTCCTCTGCACCAGCACTCTATCCAGCGATTTAACCCTTGACGGGTCGCCAATATTCGCCATGCCTGCTGCAACCGCAATATCTGTTGCTGTAATGGTGGTTCCACCGAAGACCAGGGCCTCTCTGGTTATCCTGTAGCCGACAGATTCGGGCCCAACAGAGACGCTGCCGTTTCCCTCTTTTGCTGTTATTAGCGATCCTCCTCCGAGCCCTATGGATACCAGATCCGGCATCCTGAAGTTTGTCCTGACTCCGCCAATTTCCACAGCCGATGAGGACTCACGCGGAAAGCCCCTTGTAAGGATACCCACATCGGTGGTCGTACCGCCGACATCTACAACTATTGCCTCTTTCAGCCCCGAAAGGAACGCGGCACCTCTTAGGGAGTTTGTCGGACCCGATGCAATGGTTAGCACGGGGTATTTTTTTGCGTATTCAATGGACATCAGGGTTCCGTCGTTCTGGGTAATAAAGAGCTCGGCGTGTATCCCGTGCTGTTTTAGAACGTCCTGAAAACCGCCGTACGCCTTCTCGGCGAGTTTCCTTATGGCAGCGTTCAGTACAGCGGCATTTTCCCTCTCTATGAGGCCTATTGATCCAATCTCACTTGAAAGCGTTACAGGAAAATCGTTTCCGAACAGCTCTTCGGCTATCTCCCTTACAAGGTTTTCCTGATCGTCGTTTACGGGTGAAAAGACCCCGGAGACGGCAAGTGACTCCATGCCGCCCTTCATAAGCTCCGTAAGTGCTTCTTTTATCTCCTCCCTGTCGGGGATGGATATCGGCTGACCGTTGTACTCGTATCCGCCCTTTACAATTCTGAAGAGACCGCCGGTGGTTTTTACCATGTCATCCGGCCATTCTATATAGGGAGGAATACCGAACCCGGAGGGAGCCGAAAGCCTTATCAGGCCCACTCTCGCCAGGCCCCTCCTCTCCACAATGGCATTTGTTGCGTGGGTTGTGCCGAGCATTGCATTTGAGATTTCGGATGGCCTGACACCAGATATCTTCAGGACCTTTTCAACAGCCCCTGTAATTCCGGTTGACACGTCGGGAGTTGTAGCCTCTTTGCACTTTGCCACAACCCTTTCGTTTTCGTCCAGAATAACAGCGTCTGTATTTGTTCCTCCTACGTCTATACCGAGCCTGTATTTCATCACAGATTCTCCTTTACAAGTTCCTCTATGGGTTTGTAGTCAATGTCGTACTTGAAGTACCGCGGGCCAACCTGCCTTATCCCCGCCTCTGTTCTCCAGAACGGGTCGCAGGGCATTCCTATAACGATGACCCTCTGTCCGTACTTGAGGGCCTCTGTTGTTATTGGAAACCCCTTCTCCCTGTCGAGCACTGTGATGAGGTCGGGGGTTATTGCAACTGGCCTCCCGTTTTTTGATGCTATTAGGTTTTCGTTCTGGAAATCTATCCTGAACGAAGAACCCGAATCACTGTCCGTGCCCTCAATTGACACTGTCCCCCTGACGAATCCAGTGGTGAGGTCGCGTTTAACGTCAACTATTTTGCCTTCAAAGAGCCTGAATCCGCCCGATATCTCGAGGATTGAATCAACCGGGTTAATGTTTGACCTGCTCGATTCGGTTATCCTCCTGCCCATTTCGAGGGCAAGGGAAATGGTTCCTCTTACGGCGTAATTTTTGAGCTCTTTGCCGTTCATACAGTATATGCTTATCATGGAGGATAGCCCCATGGCAATTGTTGCGGTTCTTGCGAGTGTCTCGCTCCATGCGTTGTTGATGGTTTCAAGCACGAGCTTATTGCCCTTTTCGTCGCAGACAACCATCGGGGTGGATGGTATACCTGCAATGCTGAAGGTCACCATCGGCAGTTCCGGAAAGGCCCTGCCCATACCGTCTGCATCAATAAGCGGTAGCCCGAGGGTTGCCGCCGTATAGATCGGGATGCAGGAGTTTATCCCCCCCGCTTCAATCGGAAGAACAGCATCCGCCTTTTTGCCCAGGTATTTTTCAAGGGTTCTGAATGCAGTTTCGGGCTCCTTCCCGTTCGGGAGCTTTTCAACCATCACAGCCGGTGCGCCCATCATTGCCGATGGAATTACCAGGCTGCTGTCATCGATTTCATCCACTGAGAGGAGGGGAACTCTCCCATGCCTTCTTATGGCCTGTTTGGCCATCAGTTTTCCTATATACGGGTCTCCGCCCCCGCCGGCGCCTAATACAGCCGCCCCGATGGCTATGTATTCTACATCCTGCTCTTCGATATACCTCATATCTCCTCCCGGTAAAAGTCTGAATTAAAAAGAATATATGCAGATGATTAAAGCACGTAGCGAAGCTGCCAGGTTTCACCTCCCACAACAAAGAAGGTTTCCATGCTTATTATCCCGTCGACCTTTTTCAACTCCTCCCGCAGGAATTTCGAATAGGAGTGCTCCTCATTAAACATAAATATTCCCATTATGTCGAACCTCCCGCTTACAATTGCGGCTCCTACAAGACCTTTGAGTTTTAGTATCTGCCTGTAGGTTTCCTCAACGGTTTTTGGGATTATCTTGAAACCTATAACAGCGGAGCTGTGGTTTTCGATGGCGTTGGGATTTACGAGGCTTATAATCTGAAGAGCCCCCTCTTTAAGCATTCTGTTTACCCTGTTACGAACCGTATTGGTGGTAAGCCCGACCTTCTTGGCCACCTCTTTGTAAGGAGTCCTCCCATTCCAGAGGTTTCTGACTATCTCCAGGTCCTTTTTGTCGAGTTTAAAGTTCATCCACGCTCTCTCCGCTGAATTCAGGCGTATAT
>JALXDB010000501.1 GCA_026990615.1 Spirochaetota bacterium | reverse complement strand
AAGAAGCTCTCGAATAAAGAAAGCCGCTGTAACAGATGATATTCCTGAAGGATCGCAGGGGGGTGATAGTTCAACAACGTCAAACCCTACAATATTTAATCCCCTGATGTTTAATATTGCATCGTGCAGTTCATGTGTGGAGATGCCTTTTGGTTCAGGAGCTCCGGTTCCCGGCAAAAATGCAGGATCGAGAATATCCAGGTCGAGGGTTATGTAAACCGGTGAATTATCATCGATTAACTCTTTGATTCTGTAAAGGTTCTCAATGCTGAATGGGAAAAAGTTTTTAAGGTTTTTAAGGCGTTCAAAGGATTCCTTCAATCCTGATCTGATGCCGAATCCAAAATAGTTCTCCGGCTTCATAGTGTCCAGGATTCTTCTTATTATGGAGGCATGGGATAGCTTTGACCCTCCGTATTCTTCTCTCATATCTGCATGGGCATCAAGGTGTATCAATTTTAGGTTAGGGTAATAATTCAAGAGAGCCATTACAATTGGAAAGGTGATTGAGTGTTCGCCCCCTATTGTGCAAATTTTTTTCCCTTCCGGTATTATCTTGCTGTAAAAGGTGTGTATTTCGTTGTAGACTTTTTCGGGTGATGAGAAAGATATCTCAAGGTTTCCATAATCGTAAATTGAGAGGTCTTTCAGGTCTCTGTCTATGTAGGGAGAATAGCTCTCGATTCCATCCGAAGCCCGCCTCACCTCGTCAGGTGCAAATCTGGCTCCCGGTTTGTATGAAGATGTTCCGTCGTAGGGAACCCCTACAATCCAGATCTGATCGCCGGGATCTGAAGATGACTCAAGAAATCTTAAAAGGTTTTGCCTATTCATTTATCAGGTCTCTTACAAAGTTGGGAAGGATAAATGCCGATTTCCCCAGCTCCCTGTTGTAGTATTTTAGACCTTCCGGCAGTTCGCTATTTTTTAAGTTGTCCGATACAGGGTTAACACTGTTTGAAGCGAATGCAAAACTCCAGGTCCCGAAGGGGTATGTTGGTATATGCCCTAGATACATATTCACATTTTTGAACGATTTTCTGAGATTTCTGTATATCCTTTTAATGGGATCCCTGTACTCCCTATCGAATGGAGATTCCGTCTGCGCTGTCAGTATTCCGAAATCCTTTAGAATATTCGAACAGTTTCTGTAAAATTCCTCTGTAAATAGGACCTCTCCGGGACCTACCGGATCAGTTGAGTCGATTATTATAAGATCAAACTTTTTCCCTGTATCTTTTACATACTTTGCACCGTCATCGTATATTAGCTTTAACCTTTTGTCTTTAAAAGAAACCGAAAGGTTCGGAAAATATTTTTTGGATACCTCGCAAACCTCCCTGTCTATTTCGACCATAACCACTTCTTCAATCGAGCCGTATTTTAAAACTTCCCGGGCTGTTCCGCCATCCCCTCCACCTATTATGAGAACATTCTTCGGGTTTTGAAGAAACTGCATGGGTACGTGAACAAGACTTTCATGGTAAACAAACTCATCGAATTCGGTGAGCATAACAACACCGTCGATTACCATCAGGTTGCCATAGTAGTGCGTTTTAAAAATATCAATTGTCTGGAATTCTGTTTCTCTATGTTCAAGCTGTCTTTCTATTTTAATGGTAAGACCCGAAGATTTGTTTGTGTATTCTGTATACCATAGCTCCATTATTTCTCCCCATACCATAGCGCGGCTGCTGCAAAAGCCCCGCCTTTATTTTTCACCTTGTGTTCGATTCCCTCAACCAGTATCTCTTTCAGCTTAAATCCGCGCATTTTAAATCCTTCAACAGCCATGCTGTATGCAATCTCTTTGACCTCGTCGAGAGGTTTGCTTGCACTGTGTTCCATGATCAAGCCTGGGAGCTTTTCATCTACCGGCACAGCAACAGCAATGGCGGCCGCTATAATATCCCCGGGGATATCCGAATAAATAAAAGAGTATGCTACAGGGAGCAAAGAGCCTTCCGGAATTTTTAGGCTTTTCGCCCTCCTGCATCCCGGTGGAATAATACTGCTCATCTTTATCAGGTTGGTGTTACCTATCCCAGCATTCAGAAGACAGCCGTCGAAGACATTCAACTCCGTTATTCCTTCAGATTCTCCCTTTACAAGAAAGTATATATCAGGAGTTTTTATCATTATTCCCCTCTTTCTAAGCAACCACCTTATGCTTTAGTTTTCCTTCAACTTTAAACATTCCTCTTTTCAATTCCATTGTTGAGCTGTTGTTTGATTTTAAAGCCTCTTTCAGATAGTCATGTATGACCCATGGATCAATTGTATCCCCGCAGGTGAAGATATCAACTGCGGCATATCCATATTCGGGCCATGTATGTATCGATACATGAGATTCTGCTATTACAACAACTCCAGAAACACCAAATGGCGAAAAGGTATGAAATGTGCTGGTTACAATTGTTGCTCTGGACTTTTTTACTGCTTCGTTCAGGTATTTATCTATAAGTTCTCTGTTATTTAAAATATCCCTATCACATTCATAAAACTCTACCAGGATTTGCCTTCCCAATGCCTGCATCTTCTTCTCCTTTCTATTTACTTTCATTTTCTTCTGAAGAATAAAGAGATACAAAAGTCAAAATCAAATTAAGTGAAGAAAAGATTAAGGAAGCCTACTCCATGCGGAACATACTCAAGGATTGGGTAAAAGCCGAAACTTTTACCAACAAATCCTCCCTATCCTGGTATAGTATATATGAAATGTTGTGTGGTTTAACCCTTATGGGAATTACCATTTTTCAACTCTCTAATATCTTTATTATTGAAAATCTTATTTTATTGTTGAATAAAATTCAACAAAATATATTTTTGCTGCCCATCTATATAATTTGAAAAGAGCGCAGGATTCCGAACAGTGCGAAATTACCCTACCTGTATATTTTTATTTATCTATTTTATCTGAACGATATGAAAGATTTACAAAAATAATGATAATTTTAACAAAAAATTTTAACAAAGAATAAGAT
>JALXDB010000500.1 GCA_026990615.1 Spirochaetota bacterium | reverse complement strand
GTTAAAGAGGGAGCCTACATAGTTCCTCAGAATCCTCTCGTGAGAGTTATGAATATAGATAGAGTTGAGATGTACGTCAACGTTCCCGAGAGAGAAATATCAAATATAAGGCCCGGTTTAAAGGTAAAGATGAAACTAATAGCATATCCGGACCGAACTTTTACAGGCAGGGTTAGTAAATTGAGCCCTGTGGTGGATCCAAAGACCGGTACTCTTGAAGTTCGTATCTTGATGGAAAATCCGGGACATCTGGTGAAGCCGGGAATGTTTGGCACGGCTGAAATTATTGTGAAAAAGCACAGTAATACCCTTATTATACCCGTAGCTTCTGTATTAAGAAGGAACAACAGGGATGTTGTTTTTATAGCCGATGGTGGAGTGGCAAGAATGGTAACTCCAGTATTCGGAATCCAGATGGGGGAGAGGATAGAAGTACTTAAGGGATTAAGGGAAGGAGAAAAAGTGATTGTAATCGGACAGCAGAACCTCAACGATGGAGACAGGATTAACATAACGGAGGAGATCAGATGAAGATATCGGAGTTTTCCGTAAATAGACCTATAACGACTCTGGTCATCTATATTGCGGTTATAGTTCTGGGAATATATTCTTTAACGAAACTGGCTATTGACCTGATTCCTGACATCTCTTTTCCGGTAATAGCAATTTTTTCGGATTATCCCGGCGCTTCTCCCCAGGAGGTAGAAGAAAATTTAACAAAGATAATTGAGAATGCGGCATCGCTTTCAAGCAATGTAAAAAAGGTATCTTCAACTTCAAGAGAAGGGAAATCAATGGTTACAGTGGAGTACGAGTGGGGTACAGATATGAGCGATGCTGCAGCAGACCTCCGTGAAAAGCTGGATCTGGTCAGGGATTATCTACCGGATGAAGCATCGCAGCCGGTAATCTTCAAGTTTGACCCTTCACTGATTCCTGTAATGATAATAGTGGTTGAGGGCAAAAGGGATCTTAAGAGTCTGAGGTATATAGCGGACCATGATATCAAAAACAGTCTTGAGCAGATCGATGGGGTGGCAAAGGTTGATGTTTATGGAGGCAAACAGAGGCAGATTCATGTTGATATAAAAAGGGACCTTCTGGATTCTTTTGGAATAAGCATAGATCAGGTGATAGGGATATTGAGGTCAGAAAATGTTAACATATCCGGGGGAGAAATAGTAGAGGGTAATAAGAGTTATACTTTAAGAACAGTCGGAAAATTTAAGAGTATAGAAGAGATAAAAAAACTGGTTGTTGGAGCAAAGAACGGTGTACCGGTTTACCTTGAGGATATCGCCAATGTATACGACGGTTATGTTAAGGATAGAATGTATGCACGGGTGGGACTTCATGATGCTGTGATTATGGCAGTTCAGAAGCAATCCGGCACAAACACGGTTCAGATTGCAAATCTCGTCGAGAAGAGGATTAAACTGCTGAAGAGGGAGCTGCCCTCCGATATCAAAATTACAAAGTTCTATTCCCCTGCAGATTTTATAAAAAAATCAATAAACAACGTATGGCAGGTTGCCCTCATGGGTGGGGTGTTTGCAATCTTTGTTCTTTTGATATTTTTACGAAATATACCCACAACCCTTGTTATTGGTGTATCTATACCGTTATCCATAATTACAACTTTTGTGTTTATGTATCTATTTAAACTTACTCTGAATATGATGTCACTGGGCGGGCTTGCACTGGGAATTGGTATGCTTGTAGATAATTCGATAGTGGTTCTGGAAAATATATTCAGGTACCGGGAGTTTGGTGCAAAACCGTTTGAAGCAGCAAAGCTGGGCTCTCAGGAGATGAGTAATGCTATCGTTGCATCTACCCTTACAACAATTGCAGTGTTTCTGCCCATGGTGTTTTTTATAAAGGGTCTTGCCAGTGAACTTTTCAAAGACCTTGCCTTTACCGTTACTTTTTCGCTGCTGTCTTCACTGCTGGTTGCTCTAACGATAATCCCGATGCTTACAAGCAGAATTAGAGGTGTTCATATAAAGAGAAGAATTGAGTCGTTAACGGACATTGAGAGCGAACTTAGAGCCAGGGGCAGAGTATTCAGGGCTGTTGATGGATTTTACAGAAGGTTGCTGGAATGGGCTCTCGACCATAAGGGGATATTTTTAACCATTGTAATTGTTATATTCGGAGTTAGCCTGTTTTCAATTAAAACCATCGGTGTTGAGTTTATGCCCCAGTCTGATGAGAGTTTTATTCAGATAGAACTGTTTATGCCTATAGGGACGGACCTGTCCACCACAGAGAAAACTGTTAATAAGATATACAGAATAATCGAGAAAAATGTGCCCGAAAGAAAAACAGTTTTTATGCAGATTGGGAGATCCGGACAGGGAATAGGTGTTGAATCTCCCGATAGGGCTGAAATCTGGATGACTCTGGTGGATGTAACAAAGCGAAAGAGAAGTGACAAAGAGATTATAGAAGATTTAAGAAAGAGAATTGCTCTTATACCGGGTGTAACTGCAAACTTCTCGACAGGCGGAGGACCTACAACCGGAAGTTCGGGAAACCTGAAGGTATCGATACTGGGATACGACCTGCGGGCCGGAAAGGAGCTGGCAGAAAAGATTAAAGGTATCATGGAAAAGGTCCCAAATGTAAAGGATGTTCAGATATCGAGAAAGGAGGGGCTCCCGGAATATCAAATAATGGTGGACAGAAAAGTTGCTTCTCTGTACGGTATTAGTGCATCCCAGATTGGAAGGATGCTTAAAGAGGCTGTAAAAGGTGATGAGGTAACAAAGGTTGTAATTAAAGGTGAAGAGGTAGGAGTATTGGTTAAGTTCAGAGATGAGGATGTGCATACCATAGATGACCTTAAGATGATAACCGTAAAAACTCCTGCAGGATTTGATGTTCCTCTGGTTAACTTCTTAAAGATTAAAAAGGGGTTCGGACCGGTTAAAATCGAAAGAGAAAAGCAGCAGAGGGTAATATATGTAAATGCCAGGGTGATCGGGGATGTAAAGGGA
>JALXDB010000499.1 GCA_026990615.1 Spirochaetota bacterium | reverse complement strand
ATAACAGGCTTATCTCCCCCAAGAGTTCACATCGACGGGGAGGTTTGGCACCTCGATGTCGGCTCATCGCATCCTGGGGCTGAAGCAGGTCCCAAGGGTTTGGCTGTTCGCCAATTAAAGCGGTACGCGAGCTGGGTTCAGAACGTCGTGAGACAGTTCGGTCCCTATCTGCCGTAGGCGTTGGATATTTGAGGGGAGCTGCTCCTAGTACGAGAGGACCGGAGTGGACGCACCTCTGGTGCACCAGTTGTTCCGCCAGGAGCACAGCTGGGTAGCCATGTGCGGAAGGGATAACCGCTGAAAGCATCTAAGCGGGAAGCCCACCCCAAGATAAGATATCCCTTCCTCCTTGAGAGGACTGAAGGCACCTTGAAGACTACGAGGTTGATAGGCTGGAGGTGTAAGCGCAGTAATGCGTTTAGCCGACCAGTACTAATATGCCGTGAGGCTTGACCATATTATTTAATTTTCCTTCGAAATCATAATTTCAAGATCGTAACTTCGTTTTATAAATTGGAATTATAAACCTAGATTAGAAGAGCCCGGAGCATATACTCCGGGCAGCAATAATAATCTGAAACAGATTAAAATTATTAAATTGAAAATTAACCTGGTGACCATAGCGGGGAGGAAACACCTGTTCCCATACCGAACACAGAAGTTAAGCTCCCCAGCGCCGATGGTACTGCACGGGGGACCGTGTGGGAGAGTAGGTCGTCGCCAGGTTTTTTTATTTTTAGTTGGCAAAATCAAAATCCGGTATTGATTAGCTTGGATTAAATCTTCTGTAAGCTGGTGAAATTTTCTATCCATCCGTCAATTGTATTCAGAAACCCTTTTAGATGCTTTGAAAAGTATTTATCCCTGTGATGAATTAGATAAAAACTCCTCTTCAAGGATTTATCCGAGGGTGGGATTGCAACGAGTTTTCCGCTTTTTATCTCTTCGATCGCTGTATTTTTTGATACAAACGAGATCCCTATACCGTTTTCAACACTTCTTTTTATAGATTCGTTGTTTGAAAATTCAAAAATAATCTTTACGTTGATATTGTATTTTCTCAAATAGTTATCTATTATTTTTCTCGTAGCAGATCCTCTTTCATGCATAATCACAGGCTGACCCATGATATCATCGGGGTAGAAGCATTCTTTTTTCGAAAACTCATGATTTTGCGGAACAATCATAACGATCGAATCTTCAATAATCTTTTTTGCTATGACTCTTGGTTCATCTATTTTGTATGAAACAAATCCTATATCACAGTTCAAACTAAGTACATTGCTATATACCTCATCAACCGGCAAAATATTTGATCTAACATGAATATCCGGAAAGTTCCTGTTAAAATCAATTATAATAAATGGAAGGTAGTAAGCCCCGAAGGTCTCGCTTGAAATAATGTTTATTTCTCCACTTTTTAATTGCTGAAAATCCCTTATGCTTTCCTCCGCCCTTTTTTCAAGTTCGAGTATCTTTTCTGCTATACCGAAAATTATCTTACCTGCATCGGTCAACACCATCCTTTTGCCAAACCTGTTTAACAGCTTGATTCCATAGTAGTTCTGAAGCTGTTGAATTTGTTTGGTAACTGCCGGCTGGGTGATGTACAGAGCTTCAGCCGCTTTGCTTAAGTTTTCATATTTTGCGGCATAGTAGAAAACCTTCAACTGGTATAGGTTCATCTTATATAACCTTATATTATGGTATAAATAAATATAATTACTTTGATCTAACTATGACACTATTTTAATATTGTCTCTGATATATTTCCAGAGTTTATACAACAATTTTAGATGATTTTAGGAGAATGACATGGAAGTTTTGAAACCGGTAAAGAGAAACATCCTCCTGAATCCTGGACCTTCAACCACTACCGATTCGGTGAAGTATGCTCTTGTGATACCCGATATGTGCCACAGGGAGAGAGAATTTATTGATATAATGGATGAGGTGAGAAAGGAGCTTGTAAAAATTGTTCACGGAGATTTTTATAAATTCTCGGCAGTTTTATTTACCGGTTCCGGTACAATAATTGATGATGTATGCATTAATTCTCTTGTTCCAGAGAATAAAAAAGTTTTGATTATAAACAATGGGGCATATGCAAAGAGAATGGTGCAGATTGCGGAGCATTACAGTATTCCGTATATAAATCTGGAGTTTCCGGAGGATGAACTTCCGGATTTAAATAGGATTGAGGGTACTCTTAAAAAAAATGTAGATGTGGGATTGGTAGCAGGGGTTCATCAGGAAACTGGAACGGGTATTCTTAATCCGATAAAAGAGATTGGAGAGATAGTTCATCGGTTCAACCACCCGTTTGTTGTCGATACAATATCAACCTACGCCATGATACCAATGAATATTGAAGAGATGAATGTTGATTTTATAATGTCCTCTGCTCAAAAAGGGCTTGTCGCCTTTACGGGCCTCTCATGGGTAATAGGAAACAGAGAGATAATAGAAAGGTCGAAAAATTATCCGAAAAGATCATTCTATTGCAATTTGTACAATCAATACGAGAATTTTGAAAGGGGGGAGGGAATGCCCTTTACCTCTCCTGTTCAGCTTGTATTTGCCCTGAGGCAGGCAATTAAAGAATACTGGGAAGAAGGTGAAGAGGCACGGTGGAAGAGGCTTAACAGATGCTGGCACGCAGTACAACGTGGAATCTCCGAGATGGGCCTTGAAAATGTAATAGACCCAGCCATTCAAAGCCATCTGGTTACGGCTGTAAAGGCGCCCAAAGATCCGAGGTTTGATTTTAACAGGTTCCACGATTACTGCTACGAAAGAGGTTTTACGATTTATCCAGGTAAAATGTTTAAACAGGATACTTTCAGAATTTGCAATCTGGGCCAGATCACAGAAGAGGATATAAATAACTTTTTCAAAGTTGCAAAGGAGGCATTCAGGGAAATGGGATTAGACATCCCGGTAAAGTAGTTCATTATCTTAAGGTTTTTATCAGTCGATGAACATAAGATGATTGTATACTCTTATAATCCTGAA
>JALXDB010000498.1 GCA_026990615.1 Spirochaetota bacterium | reverse complement strand
ATAGTAAAAGCCATAAGAAAAATTCACGATAATGCTGTATTTAAATGTCGTTTTGATCCATTCGACACAATCAGAGCTTATACAAACTACGTAAATAAATACGATGCCTTTATGCCCGATGATATAAAATATCTATTTAAAGAGACAGCTGAAATAGAGAGAGTAATTAAGAGTAAACCGGAGAGTTTAAAGGCCTGTCACAATGATCTTCTTTCTGAGAACTTTCTTTTTGATGGTGATAGGGTATGGATAATCGATTGGGAATATGGCGGTATGGGTGATCCGTATTTTGACCTTGGAGATTTTGCTGTCGAACACAAATTTTCCGAAGAAGAAGAAAAGAGTATTATATCCTACTACTGCGGAAAATACGACGAGAGGGGATACGCAAAATTATTCGTTTATAAAATAGTTTCCGATCTATGGTGGGGTATATGGGCCATGATTCAGGCACGAATTTCTTCAATCGACTTTGATTACTACAACTACGGGTTAAATAGATTTAACAGAATGCGGAAAAATATCCATTCAGCCACGTATAAAGAAAGTATGTTAAAGTTATGACAAAAGACTTGACAAATGCTGTATAGACAGGTAATATACTAACATAAAATTTTTATTAGGAGGCAATCTATGGGCAAAGAGGAGGCATATAAGAGGATGTCTCAGGCCGTCATTGACGGTGACGCGGACACATTGGTTGAAGCTGTTAAAGAGGTTATCGACCAGGTTGAACCTCTTGAAATTATTCAGGAAGGTATGATGCCTGGACTGAAGAAAATTGGAGACATGTTCGGTGCAGGTGAAATTTTTCTGCCTGAAATGCTTATGGCTGCTGAAGCTTTTCAGGAGGGAATGAAACTTGTTGAGCCAAGAATTCTTGCAAAAGGCCAGAAAGTTGAAAAGACCGGTGTTGTTGTTTTCGGAACGGTGTTAACGGATATACATGAAATCGGAAAAAATATAGTAATCACTTTGATGAAAACCCACGGTTTTGAGGTCTATGATCTTGGAGCCAATGTATCACCAACAACCTTTGTCGACAAAGCAGAAGAGGTAAATGCTGATATTATCGCCATGTCATCACTGATGACTACAACCATGACTTACCAGAAGGATGTTATCGATTACCTCAAAGAGAAAGGATTGAGGGAAAAATACATAGTACTTGTCGGTGGAGGTCCGGTAAATGAAGAATGGGCAGAACAGATTGGAGCCGACGGTACAAGCGATTCAGCTACGGGTGCCGTTGAACTGGCAAAAAGATTAATTCAGAACAAAAAAGGGAGGTAAGTAATCATGGTTAACTTTATAGATGTTCTTGATAGAGCAGCAAATGGGCCAATGATGACCCAGAAAGACTTTGATATAAAGGTTTTTATTCCTGCTTTAAGAAAGGTAATAAAGAAGTACGATATTAAATGGGATAGGAAAGAAGTTGTAAATACAGACGATGCCCTTGCCGATAGGATTTTTGAAGCCGCAGTAGACTTCTATTCACAGGTCGGAACATACATCACCGATACAGAAAGAGTAATTCAGTTCACCAAATCAGAAATACTCGAAGCTGTTGAAGATGCCCCTAAGGAGGCCTATTTTGGGGAAGGCCCGGATAGATGTGTAATGAGGGGAAGATTACCCGATTCAGATGAACTTCCACACTGCCATGTCGGTTCAGGAACAAACACCACTGAAGATGTAGCATTACGTCTTATAGAGGCATATGCACGTATAAGCAAGGCAAAAACAATCAGTATACCTATAATAAACACTCTGGGGCATATTAGAACAGCAGCGGGAGCGCCCACGGAAGTTTTTGCCGGAATAAGGGCTATGCAGTACGGTAGAGAGGGTACAAGGAGAGCCGGAAGGCCGGGTCTTGCTATTATAGATCATCTTTCCTCCGCTTCTACAGGTGTATCTACCATTGCTGCATCTGCCCCCCAGTTCGGTGCAAGGCCTTCGGATGGCTGGCTTGTATCTCCCTTTGCAGAATTAAAAACCGATTATTCTTCGCTGAACCAGACCGCTTACCTAACAGCATGGGGAGCAAATATCGGACAGGAAGCAGGTCCGTTACTTGGCGGATATGCCGGAGGTCCGGAGGGACTCGCAATAGTAAATACAGCATACAGTCTCCACGGAATTCTTGTTATCAGGGCAACCTACCATCTTATCTATCCAATTCATATGACATACGTTTGTTCTACTGTGCCTGAGGTTCTTTGGGCGACATCAGCAGGTATTCAGGCAATTGCAAGAAATATGAGAGTTCCATACTATACATTGCTTTACGCTGCTGCCGGTGCAGCAACCAAAATGTATTTCGATGAAGCTCTTGCTGCACTGCTCATGTTAATAGCTTCCGGATCAGGTATTGAAGATGTACACCCCGGAAAGGCTAAGATAACAAACGGATGTACTCCTGTTGATATGGAGTTTACATGTCAGGTAGGACATGCATTCAAGGGATTAACCAGAAAAGAAGCAAATAAGATGCTTGATAAAATAATTCCGAAGTACATTGATCAAATTCCCAATCCTCCAAAAGGGGAAACTCTGGAAGAATGCTACGACCTCGACTACTTCAGGCCGAAACCTCATTTCGCAAAACTGTACGAAGAGGTAATAAAAGGAATAAAGGATGAGTTTGGAGTTGACCTGTACAAATACAGAGAAAACTTCTAAGTTAATTGATTTAAAGAAATAAAAAACCCGGGTGGACCAACCCGGGTTTTTTTAATTCATTATCCCGATCTTATAAAAACTTTCACTACCTGTTCTAAAGGTGTATCTTTTATGTCCAGAGCACCTATTGTAAGAATTGTTATATTTCCATAATAGGAAACAGGAACGGCCATACTGGAATCAATATTTTCATATGTTAAAATATCCTCCACATCTGAACTCCAGTCATAGATATGAATCTTAACATATCTTATTCTTCTTTCAGGCATTATAAATATTCCAGTATCATTTATAAAGGCAATATTAAAAATTTCATCTCCACTGTATTC
>JALXDB010000497.1 GCA_026990615.1 Spirochaetota bacterium | reverse complement strand
TGTTGACGACGACGATGTTATCGATGAAGGACACGATAGAGGTATTGGAGGAGGAAGGGATAAGGGATAAGGTGAAGGTGATAGTAGGTGGGGCGCCTGTGACGAAGGATTTTGCTGATGAGATAGGAGCTGATGGCTGGGCGCCTGATGCGGTATCTGCGAAGGATCTGGTATTAGAGTTGATGGGTATAAAGTAGACTGGGGAAATCATACATCTAACATACGACTAAAATGGTGGATTTTGGATTTTAACAGGTATTAAAGCAGTAGAAAGGGGGAAGGGGCATTGAAAGATGCCCCTTAAATTATTTAAAACAAATATCATCTAATCGGGGGCGGAAGTTGCACAATTTTGCAATAGGTATTGATACAGGCGGCACCTTTACAGATGGGGTGATATTCGATATTGATAACGGTCTGGTAATTGCCAAAACAAAGGTTATTACCCAGAGAGAGAATCTTGAGGTAGCAATAAATAACTGTCTTGGAAATTTGCTGAATATCTTAGAAAAGAAGCAAAACAACAAATATATACTGGACAATATAAGGATGGTCTCCCTGTCAACAACTCTGGCTACCAATGCGATTGTGGAGGGCCAGGGGGCTGATGTTGGCCTGATACTTATTGGTATTGATTTGGATAAAAAATATCCAACGAATTATTTTGCTAAAGTTAAGGGCAAAATGGATGTTAGGGGAAAGGAGAGGGAAAAGCTGGATCTCGAAGGTGTTAAAAAAGCTATTAATGAATTGAAAGGGAAAGTGGAGGCTTTTGCTATTTCTGGGTATATGAGCATCAGGAATCCTATGCATGAGCTGGACGTGGCCAGAGTCGTTAAGGAGTTGACAGGATATCCAACTGTTTGCGGGCACGAGTTGAGCAGCGACCTTGGAGTGTACGAGAGAACGGTTACCGCTGTTTTAAATGCAAGATTAATTCCGCTGATCACCGATTTAATAGAGGCAGTAAAAAAGAATTTGCGCTCAAAAGGAATCAAGGCGCCTCTGATGGTTGTGAAGGGTGATGGAAGCCTAATCAATGAAAAGGTAGCCATGGAAAAACCAGTAGAAACGATTCTTTCCGGCCCTGCTGCAAGTGTACTCGGCGGTAAGGTACTGTCAAAGATAGAAAATGGTGTGGTAGTGGATATGGGAGGAACCACAACAGATATTGCTTTACTCAGAAACGGGAAGCCTGCAATAAACGAGCAGGGAGCAACTGTGGGAGGATGGCTTACAAGGGTTAAGGCAGCAGATATATCTACAATCGGGCTTGGAGGGGATAGCATCGTAACTGTTTCTAAAAACCGGACTTTAGATGTAGGGCCGCAGAAGGTTTATCCTATTGCATGGATATCTGATGAGTACAGCCATCTTATCAATGAATTGAAGGAGATTAAAAGTAAGAATTATTTCCCAATATCATCCCAGCCAACAACGGTGCTACGACTTATAAAAAAGCCCGAAAGGATAGAGTTGAGTGATTTAGAGAACAAGGTAATAAAAATAATAGAAAAAGAGCCTCATACTATATTTTATGTATCAAAAGTACTTGAAAAAGACCCGAACCTTTTGCCCTGGGAAAGGCTTGTAAAAATTGGCAGCATACACAGAGCTGGTCTAACTCCTACGGACATACTTCACGTCACCGGTGATTTTCAAATATGGAACAGTGAAGCTTCTACGATAGCAACTGACATAATGGCAGACAGGCTTGGAGTAAGCAGAGAGGCCTTTATAGAAAGAGTACTTGATCTTGTATACTTTAAGATATTCAGACTAATAGTGGAAAGCTGTATAAAAGATACGATAAAGATCTCCTTTGAAGAAAATACTCCCCATGGGGAAATTCTTAAAGAAATGTTTAGAGGGAAGAAGGCTAAAGACAGGTTCGTATCCTTTTTCGCAAGGCTTAATGTCCCGGTAGTGGCTCTTGGAGCCCCTGTAAGGGCATACTTTCCAAAGGCAGTAAAAAAGTTAAACACTTCACTGATGATTCCTGAAAACGCAGATGTTGCAAATGCAATCGGGACTGTTAACAGCGAGGTAATTGAGAGAGTTAAAATAACCGTTAAGCCCACAGAGGGTGGGGCTTATACGGTGTATACTCCAGAGGGGAAGCGAATCTTTATGGGTCTTGATGAAGCCTACGACTACGGCGAGGAATACGGTCGTGAATACGCGTACAATAAAGCACTTGAGGCTGGAGCCTCAGGTATAGAAATAATTATCGAAAGGAATGAGAGTTACAGTACTCTTGCTGGCGGGGCCTACAACGACCGGAATAAAATTTTCATAGAAACTGTAATCAATGTAACGGCGAAGGGCAAGCCATATAAGTAGTCAATTTTTAAAATATAGATATAATCGGAGAATGCCATGTATGATAGAATGAGTGTTTTAAGCAGGGAAGATCTCGATAGTATTCACAAAACAACAATGAGGGAAATGGAAGAGATTGGGATTTTATTCAACGATGATGAAGCTGTTAAAATTTTTAGATCCCACGGATTCAAAACGGATGGCAAAAAAGTATTTTTCAGGGAGAGTGAGGTTCTAAAGGCTGTTGAGAAAGCTCCGAAAAAGTTTAAAGTTTATGCCCGTAATGAGAAGAACAGCGTTGAAATTGGAGATGACAGCTTCGTATGTGGGCCTGGCTACGGGGCTCCTTTTGTTATTGAGCTGGATGGAACGAGGAGAAAGGCAACAATCGAAGATTACAACAACTTTTGTAAGCTGGTACAGAGTTCAAAATTTCTGGATGTCAACGGTTTTATGATGGTTGAGCCCATGGATATACCCTCAAAAACCTCGCATCTTGACATGCTTTTTTCCAGCATTACACTGTCAGATAAGGTTTTTATGGGAAGCCCTGTTTCCAAAGAGGGGGCTATGGATGCTATCAGAATGGCAGAAATCATATGGGGAGATGTTAGAGATAGGCCCGTTATGGTCTCTTTGATTAATTCACTTTCACCTTTAAAGTTTGCCAAAGAGATGACCGAGTCATTGGCTGTATT
>JALXDB010000496.1 GCA_026990615.1 Spirochaetota bacterium | reverse complement strand
TTGTAGCTGCGTATAACACTTTAATCAAGGAGCTTAAAAAATACCATAAAGCTAAGCAAAAATTTGTAGAAGATATAAATCACGACCTTAAGACAAGCCTCACCTATACCAGACTCTTAATTGAACAAGCATCCTTTTCCAAAGGCTCAGCACAAAAACAAGCCTTAGAAGCAGCCCTGCATCAAATAGATAAAACAGTAGAATTATTTGATAGGCTTAAAACAATTGCACTGGCAGGAGCGGTGTCCCTTAAACCTAAAAGAATAAAATTAGCAAAGTTTATAAAAGAGAAAATAAAGCCGTACCGTGCGCTTACTCAAATTCCTATTAAAACAGATATTCCACAAACAGCGATCATTAAAGCAGACCCGTTCTTTCTCTCTCAGCTGTTCGACAATTTGATAAAAAATGCGATAGAGCACACGAAAGAAGGGCAGATCTCTGTTGTCTATAAGCAAGGGAAACTGATTGTAGCGGATACAGGAGAGGGGATTGACCCAAAACTTATAAAAGAGATCTTCAAACGCGGCGTAACGACTAAAAAAGGACATGTGGGGCTGGGCTTGGCCATTGTAAAATCAATATGCGACCTGCATGGCTGGAAGCTAAAGATCTCAAGCGCTCCCCAGAAAGGAACTAAAGTTAAAATTTTAATCAGTGATGAAAACACTGCGTAGCGAAATTAAGTCCTTTCTTTACTCAAATAAAAACTTCGTACTCTACACAATTTTTGGAGCAATATCTGTAAGCAGTGATTTTGTTTCCTATCTTATACTTCTGTATTTAACGCATACCCCCTGGGTAAATTTAATCTCCTACCTTATAGGCACGGCTGTAAGTTTTACCTTAAACTCTAAGTTTAATTTCAAAGTCAAGGACAAATTGCTCCATAGATACGGGGCTTTTATAGGAGTAGCCCTGAGCGGGTCTTTGCTTAGTACTTTAGCGATAGTGTTACTCTCTAGATTTATCGATCCAAGGATTGCGAAGCTTATCTTAATGCCCTTTATCTTGATCTATCAATATACCCTAAGTAAGCGACTCGTTTATTCAAGAAAATTCAAATTTATATGGAATAATAAGCTATGAAGCTCACAGCGCTGACAAAAGCAGGTATTATTTCTGTGGGAATTATTACACTTGCCACTGCAGCAGCTATAGTCTATAGAAAATTACCCAAAGATACTGAGTCATATAGATTTTTTGCCGCAAAGCAAGACCTTAGCTCTGCTGTTCAGACAGAGGTCTCTTTTAAGGTTAAAAAGCTCCGCGAGCTTACTCAAAAATTTAAACAGACCAAGGATGAAAAACAAAGGGATAAAATCGCACAACAGATCAAAACTATATCCCTAAGTCTTGTGTACCAATACAGACACCTGCCCCTGACACTTAAAAAACAGCACGCCAAAGAAGCCCTGGCTGCCTTATACAATGCAAGCTCTGTGTTAGAAGAGTATGGGTACAGATTTCCTGAAAGACTCAAAATTACGCCGTGGCTGCAACCTCAATCTAGCGAATACAGCCAAGAGGAAAAACAGCTGCTTAAAATTCTCCATGATGAGCTTAAATTCCTAGGAGAAATCAATGAAGCAGCCTATAAAAAGTATCAAGAGCATAACTACAAAATGATCGAAATCCTTGATCAATTTGGGTGAATTTGTCGTAATTTTTATTGACAAAATGGCTCTTTATTCTAATGTTCTAATTAAACCTTGGAATTTTTTAAGGAGAAAACTTTATCTTTAAAGGAGGATAATAAAAAATTAATGGAGGCATAATTATGGAAAGAGAAGTAGTAATAGTAAGTGCAGTAAGGACGGCAATAGGAAAATTTGGAGGAACCCTATCCACAACACCAGCGCCCAAATTGGGAGCTGTAGTTATAAGAGAAGCTTTAAAGAGAATAAATTTGGAGCCTAAATTAGTAGATGAGGTATTAATGGGTTGTGTTGTTCAAGCTGGCATAGGACAGGCACCAGCCAGACAGGCAGCTATATTTGGTGGGGTTCCACCAGAGGTAGGAGCAACAACAATAAATAAGGTATGTGGTTCAGGTTTAAAGGCAGTAATGATAGGAGCTTCAATGATTAAAACAGGGGATGCAGATGTCATAGTAGCTGGTGGTATGGAGAATATGAATCTTGCACCCTATCTTTTACCTCAGGCAAGAACAGGTTATAGATTAGGTCATGGACAGATAATAGATTCAGTTGTACATGATGGATTATGGTGTGCATTTGAGAATCATCATATGGGGAACGCAGCTGAATGGATAGCAAGAGAATATAATGTTACAAGAGAAGAGCAAGACCTTTTTGCATATAATAGTCATATGAAAGCAGTAAGAGCTATTAAAGAAGGTGATTTTAAAGATGAGATTGTTCCTGTGGAAGTTCCTCAAAGAAAGGGACCACCAATTATTTTTGATACAGATGAATGTCCAAGACCTGATACATCTCTTGAAAAATTAGCTAAATTAAAACCAGTATTTCAAAAAGATGGAACAGTAACAGCAGGCAATGCCCCTGGAATAACAGATGGAGCTTCAGCAGTAGTTATAATGAGTTACAGTAAAGCAAAAGAATTAGGTATATATCCCTTGGCAAGGATAAAGAATTATACACAAGCAGGAGTAGAACCTTTAAAATTATTTACTGCACCTGTTTTTGCTGTTCAAAAATTAATGAAAATGGATGGAATGAAAATAGATGATTATGATTTGATTGAAGCTAATGAAGCCTTTGCAGCTCAATGTGTTGCAGATGGCAAATTGCTAAATTGGAATCCAGAGAAAGTTAATGTCAATGGTGGTGCAATTGCACTTGGACATCCTATCGGAGCAAGTGGAGCCAGGGTACTTACTACTTTAATTTAAAAAAAAGTTAAGACAATCACTCCATAATTTAATTAATGAATGAATAAAAAAAAGAATTAATATCAGATATTTTTCAAAAAAAAAAAAAAAAAAAACAGCCAAATAAATATATTTCGATTTTTATGGAAAACGAGGAGAAGCAAGTG
>JALXDB010000495.1 GCA_026990615.1 Spirochaetota bacterium | reverse complement strand
CCTCTACATCATCCTCTACAAATTGTAAAATCTTTCTGCATCTCTGTTCAATTCCTGTGTTCACAGTGCCACTCTCCATATGAATATTACATAATAATACCATTGATAAATTTTTACAATATGATTGGAACAGCTAAAGCATGTTAAAATTGAGTGATATAGCCTATGGATAGTAGTCGTACGAATCTATCTATCGATGGAGAATATTTTATTTCAAGGGAGAGCGTTATTAAATCCACTATGTTCATACTGAAAGCGATGTTGTAATAGATCTCGTCCCATCTGTCCTTGTCAAAAAAGATATTCTCTATCTCTCCTTTCACACTGAATTGAGGGCTAAGTATAAGATCTGTGGCAACAAATAAAGAGAGGTTCTTCACCTTGGAATAACTAAGAGGAACAATCGGGTATCTCATACCGTAGTAAAGCTGCTGCTGATTCCCAAAAAGAAAATATGTTTGAGTAGAAACCGCATAGATACCGTTAACAAGAGTACCATTTACCTTACTCACTCCTCCCTTCATAAAATAGGAATAACCAACAGCTATAGGAGGAACAGTGCCGGATCCATCGCTAATCAAAAATCTTGCTAGAACTCCGGGCTGGTTCCATTCAAGCTCATTGCTGCCTATCAGATTTCCCACGTCAAAATAAATCCCTAAAAATATAAAATCTGATATGGATAGGGTTGCACTTCCCAGAACTCCTCCGCCATCATACATGGTAAAATCAAAATGCATATCCCCCCTGTATGACATATAGGTTTTCGGAGTATCTATCACATTGAAATCATTTTCACCTGATAAAGCAATAAACGAAACAAAAAGAAACACAGCAGCAACCACTGAAATCTTTATCCTACGGCTTTTCCGCCCGCCCATATCTTCCTCTCAACCAATGCTTTTTTCTTATTTATCGGTATAATAGATAAGTTCTTTACTTCACATTCAACGCTCTTTTAAGAAAGTCATACATCTGCTCTAACTAATATGAACTCAATTCCGACCACCAACAAACAATTACCGGGCTCTGCAGCTTATTTGGTAAATAAGAAAGCCGCCCTTTTTTGCGGGCGGCTTTTTGTATCTCATTTTTTCAATGCTTCAAAGCTTACAAATAAAACCTCTGGTACCACAAAAACATCTAACAGGCCCCCAGCCAGTAAAGGTACAATACCCTGCCCTTTACAGATTAAGCCTTCACCTCCTGAGCAATCTTTTCGGCCTTAGCCTCAGCTTTTGCTTTAGCTTTCTTCTTTTTCGCAGCACGCGGGTTCATTACCTCTTCTATTACATCGAGATGTCCTTTATAAGTTTTATTTTCGTACTCCTCTCGCCATACTTTGTCAGCGATTTCTCCGTACTTTTTAGCATATTCATCGATTGCGGGTGCAAGGGTAGTTATAATGGTCTCAGATCCCTCGTGGGTTGGATGCGCCTTGCCCTCTTTGACAACCTCTCTCAGTATGTGCGGATTATCGATTATAGTACAGGGTCTAAGCAGATTCTCGTTGTAGGGTCTTCTCTTTCTAAAAGCCTGGAAGAATGGAGATTCCAGAACCTCCTTTAAAGATTTCTCTTTGATATTGTCAGCTGCAAAATGCACAAAAACACAGGGTTCTACATCACCGTTATAGATAACATGCAGGTACTCATAACCACCGGCCAGACATCCATTTGTAAGGATACCGTCATTCCAGAAATCAGCCACAACAACCTTCTTTTTATCCCTTATTTCGATTATTCTCCTCCTTCTGTAATCTCTCTGCTCCGGAGTCGGCATCAGGTCAAGGTCTGGATCTTTGCCTATAGGTATATAGTTAAAGTACCAGCCAATGTATATACCCTTCTCCACAAAATAATCGATAAATTCATCGCTCACGATAAGTTCGTTATTGTATCGTGTCGCCGTTGCCGAAAAACCAAATATTACTCCCTTTTCCCTTAAAAGGTCCATTGCATCGGAAATCTTCCTAAAAACTCCCTTGCCTCTCCTCTTGTCGGTCTCTTCTTCAAATCCTTCTACACTGATACAGGGCAGAGCATTTCCAACCTCGGCAAATCTGTCGGCCATCTTTTCATCTATCAATGTCCCGTTTGTATAAATCTGAAAGATGGCATCGTCATGAGTTTCCAGTATCTCAAAAAGGTGGGGCCAGAATGTAGGTTCACCACCGGATATTACAAAGAAGAATATCCCCATCTGCTTTGCCTCATTAATCACCCTGTGTACGATGTTAACATCGAGGTCATCGCTCTTTTTATATTTCCATGCATAGCAACCGTAGCACCTCAGGTTGCATCTCATGGAAGGGCTTATCACCATCAGAGACGGAACTTCATAACCGTTTTCCTCATAAAATGCCTTTCTTCTCGGACCGTACACAGTGTAGGGTTTTACAATAAAGTTTTGCACGAATTTCTCTTTAACATTTTTTGCCAGTGTTGGAAATCCCCTGTGTAGTCTTCTTAACATCAGGTCTATCATCAAAGCTGCTTCCGGCATCTTCTGACGAGCAATTAATGGATGAACAAGCTTCATCCACTGTTCTTCTGAAAGTGTTGTCATCAGCTTCATAGCCGTTTTTGCTCCAATCGTTATCGCTCCTGTTTTTAATCTATCTTTAACTCCCATCTCTTTAACCTCCTTATCCCATCATAAAATTAAACAATTATTTTTTGCAGAAAACCTGGTACATTAAAGATTTACACCCTTTTTCCAAAACTATGAAGATTACTCTTTAATGCCTGTTGAGTTGAAAGGCAAAACACTTTTTATACATCTTTTAGGTACTCTTTGGTCAGTATTTCTAAAAACTTATCACCTCCTTTTATTTTAGCCAGAGTTTTTTCTATGAATCTCTTAATGTTGCTTTCGTTGTGGTTGTAGTTTTGAATAAGCTCTTCGGCTTCTTTTCTCTCGGTTAGTATAAAGTTTATATAAGTGGAAAGAGGTACCATACCCCTCTGTTCGTTTAGCCAGTTATAGATATCTTCATCGATCGTTATATTTATCTTTACCTTGTTCATTTATACTACTCCTATTATTAGTGTTATTAATACTACCAAATTATTAAAAAAACGTCAATAATTTTTGTAGGCCCCGTTTAACGGTTTGAAGCGTTGTCAGCAGTATTCTTTCTGCCGGTAGGTTTTTTCATAAACTTAAATATAATCTCATCTTCAAATTTGTATCCATAGGAATGTGCAATGCTAATTGTATAATCCCCGCTCTTCTTTAAATTATCTATCTCCCATTTTAGCCTTAATTTCTCATTTTTCAAACTCTGAATCTCCGACTGCAGCACATTTATCTCTTTTATTATCCTTTTTCTCTCCAGTATTCCACCTTTTCCGAAAAACATTATGTATATAATCCACAGGGTTACGAGAAAAATTACTGAGTAAACAATAGTATTGAGGCGCGCAATTCTTATTCTATACATGGCTACTTCAAATAACGGAACAAAAAAGTTAAAACTTAACCAAATTAACGGGTTTTAAAGTATTCTCAGATCCCCTTTTCCCCTTACAACCCATTTGTAGGTCGTCAGCTCCCTCAATCCCATAGGGCCTCTTGCATGCAGTTTATCCGTACTTATACCGATTTCAGCGCCCAGACCAAATACTCCACCATCACTCAACCTTGTAGAGGCATTTACGGTCACAACAGCAGAGTCTACGCTGTTAACAAATTTTTCAATACTTGCAACTGACTCAGATATAATTCCATCCGTATGGTGACTGCCGTACTTTTCTATATGCGAAACAGCCTCGTCCAGTGAATCAACTACTCTAACAGCCAGAATTAGATCGAGAAACTCTGCATAGTAGTCATCCTCCGTCGCCGACTTTATTCCGGGGATTATTTCTGTTGTTCTCTCACAACCGCGCAGCTCAACACCTTTTAGCCTTTGTCTTACAAGCGGCAGGAATTTTTCCGCTACATCCCTGTGTACAAGGAGGGTTTCAAGGGCATTACACACCGCAGGCCTCTGCATTTTTGCATTTTCAACTATATTCAAGGCCATATCGATATCTGCACTGCTGTCGACAAACAGATGGCACACACCCTTGTAATGTTTAATAACAGGAATTGTAGCCTCTTCAACAACCCTTTTAATCAATCTTTCCCCGCCCCTGGGAATCACCAGATCTATGTACCTGTCCTGTTTAACAAGCCAGTCTATACCCTCGTGCTCTGTCCTTTCAACATACTGCACCACATCAGAATCAATACCGGCATCCTTCAACCCGCTCCTTATAACTCCTGTTAAAACCTTTCCCGATTCTATCGCATCACTTCCCCCACGAAGCACAACTGCGTTTCCGGATTTCAGGCACAGAGCAGCGGCATCAATTGTTACATTAGGCCTCGATTCAAAAATTACAGCAATCACTCCTATGGGGACCCTCACCTTTTCCAGCACAAATCCCTGTGGTCTTTTAACTCCTACAACCTCTCCCACAGGATCTTCGAATCCAGCAATTTCTTTAACCGAATTTATCATCCCGTCAATTCTTTTATCGTTTAAAAGCAATCTGTCGAGAAAAGCTCTGGACAGTCCCTTTTTTTCCCCTCTTTCAAAATCAATTCTGTTGGCCTTTTTAATTCTCTCCCTTTCACTTTCAAGCCTCTCGGCAATTTTTAAAAGAGCTGTGTTTTTAACATCTGCACTCAAGCCTCTAAGAGAAAATGAAGCATCTTTGGCCTTTTTGGATATCTCTTCCATATAGGTTTTCAAATCCATCTACCTTACCTCCACCGAGTGATTTATTCACAGCTATTGGGAAAGGTAATCCCATGAAAGACAACTGAAAAATACATAAAAAACGGGCATCAAACAAGTACAACGAGGTTATCCCTGTGTATTATCTCTTCAAAATACGTATCGGTTCCGAGTATCTCCGGGAACCTTTTCGAGTTAACTCCTTTAATCTTCTGAATATCCCTGCTTGAAAAATTGGTTAGCCCTCTTGCAATTTCGTTTCCCTTTTCATCAACAATGGACACATTATCACCGATTTCAAACTCACCTATAACCTCCTTAACACCCACGGCCAGCAGAGATTTTTTCTCTTCTACTATTGCTTTTACTCCACCCTTATCAACCACTATCTTACCCGCAAGCCTCGGGTTAAAAGCGATCCACTTCTTTTTGCCTCTTATCCTTTTCTTTACAGGCTGAAAGAATGTTCCAACTTCTTCTCCCCTCAGGATATCGGCAAGGTTAAACTTCTTTCCATGGGTTATTATTACACCCACCCCGCTTTTAGTGGCAATCTCAGCCGCGTTTAATTTTGATTGCATGCCACCCGAGGAGAAATGGGAACCCTTCCCCTCTGCCATTGACTTGATCCTGTCATCTATTATTTTTACGGTTTTTTGAATACGGGCATCGGCATACTTACTGGGATTTCTATCGAACAGACCTTCAATATCCGTCAGTACGATTAGAAGGTCCGCATCTATCATATTGGCAAGGTGAGCCGCAAGCAGATCATTATCTCCAAAACGGATTTCAGCAAAGGAAACAGCATCATTCTCATTTACAACAGGGATAATGCCATGCCTCCATAGAGAGAAAACCGTATTACGGATATTTATATATCTTCGTCTGTTTTGAATATCTTCATAGGTCAGTAATATCTGGGCAATTCCTATTCCCCTGACCTTAAACTCCTGTTCATAGATGTGCATTAACTGGCTCTGGCCTACTGAAGCAGCAGCCTGAAGGATATTAATTTCTTTAGGACGTTTTCTATACCCCAGTGCTGCAAGACCGAGGGCTATTGCACCGGAGCTCACTATAATATAGTTTCTCTTATCATCACGGTTTTCATATATTTCGGCGGCAATCCTCTTAATTACATCATGATCTATACTGTTATCATCCCTTGTAATAACCCTTGTTCCAATTTTAATCACAATTCTCTTTGCATCCTTTACCAGTTCCCTTGCCACAACAATCCCCCGTAAAAACCATTACTTTAGAATCTTCATAATCATAAAGGTCAAATCATCGTTTAATTTTCCCTCTCTATTGAGGTAATCGGCAATCAGGCTATCCAGTTTTTCATTTATATCCCCACTTTCCAGTAGATTCTCTACCATCTGAACTCTCTTATTCAGCGTAATATTTTCGTAGCTGTTGCACAGAACATCAAAGATACCATCCGTATAAAGAACCAGTCTGTCTCCAGGGTTCAGCGTGTAAACCAGATCTTCATAGGACACCCCATTAAACCAGCCAATCGGATAACTCTCTACCTTCACGACTTCCGTTTTCCCATCGGCCCTCTTTAAAATGGGCAATGCATGATGACCAGCTACCGAAATAATAAGCTCCTTGCCGGTGATGTTGTAATTCGCATATACCATGGTTATATAGAAAAATCCCTCTCCTATATTGCTCTGGATGAAACTTTCATTCACCAATTTTAAAAGCTCGGCTGGTTTAACAATGTTGTATTTCCTGTCCTCAACTATTCTCTTAACCCGGTACGAAATTTCCTGCTTTAAAAATATAGATATCATTGCAGAGGGTACCCCATGCCCCGACACATCCGCGATAAAAAGGCCAATATTGTCTTCATCTATTCTGAAAACATCATAAAAATCTCCACCGATAGTTTCACATGGCAGATATTTAATATTAAAACTTAGATATTTCCCCATTGGAAAATTTGAAGGCAGGAGGCTTTTCTGAACATTGGCAGCAGCTTTTATACTCCTCTGAAGCTCTTCATTCTGTTCCCTTATAACCCCTACCTTTTCCTCTACCATCTTTTCCAGTTGATTTACATACTTTCTAAGCTCTGCTGTTTTCTCCTCAACCAGTTTCTCCAGCTTCTCTGAATATATTCTTAAATCCTTCGTCACCTTCTTTAATCTCAGGTACGTGTTAATTCTTGCCTTTAACTCGAAGGGATGTGGGGGTTTTGTCAGAAAATCACTTGCTCCAAGGCTCAACGCCTTAACTTTTAAATCTTCATCAGATATAACAGTAAGGACAAGTATAGGTGTATCCTCGGCAAGCCCCTTTCTCTTTATTTCCTGGAGGACCTCTATTCCATCCATTCCGGGCATTCTCAAATCAAGCAGAACTATATCCGGCCTTTCGGTTTTTATCTTTGAAATGGCCTCTTTCCCATCAAAGGCATCTATAAACTCATATCCTCTGCTCTTCAGCATTCGTTTTATAAGATAATGTATGTCTGGATTATCATCCGCAATTAAGACGGTAAATTTTCCTTCTTCTTTCATTATTCCCCTGTATTTTTCAATTGCTAACTCTTAACAATCTTGACCCTGGGTTTTTCAGGGTTTCCCCTTATCTTTAAAATGACACCGCTGTTTCCAATAAACTGTTGAAGCAGGGGTTTTAAATCCGGATAGTTTGAATATAGATCTTTTTCAATTTTAACCTCTGCATCTATGTTTAGAAAATTCTCAGAAAAAGATCCTTTTACCCTGGTTTTTACAATCCTGCTTTCCAGAATTCCCCTGTTAAAATTAAACTTGCCACCCCTGTTAAGTATTTCAAAATCGACTTTACTAACAGGTACATCATTAATGCCGACTCCTGCCACAGTTAACTCCTTTAATCTGCTTGGACCTAGTAGCATTTCAATTTTCCTTAAACCTTCAAGCTCCTGTCTTCTTAACTTTTTAATATCTATTAAAAAGTTCATATTCATAGGCCCGAGAGAAGCTTTAAAATACATACTGCTCACAGAACTGCTGTGCCATATAATAAATATCTCTTTGTTCTTTGAAAAGTTAAATATTTTAAATAAAATCTCCATTTTAGGTATCTTTATGCTACCATAATCATCAGGAAGTTCTAAGTCAGCTCCTTCAATATAAACTTTATTTGGAAATCCATATTCAACCCTAGTGGCTTTTATATTCATATCATATTTACGGTTTAAAGTTAAATCCAGTTTTTTTATTAGGGATGAATAGGGGAAATTGTACATCAAAAAGATAAAAAAAATAACAACCGAGGCCATCAGAATAGAGATTGATACCAGTATCTTTTTGTAAAGTTGCATCAATCGTCCCCTTGCAGCCGGATAATACTATCCCGATGAAAGTCCAGTTGATCAATCCCTAGGGACAGCAAATACTTTGAAGTTTTTATCCTTTCTCTTAGCCCTGTCAAAAAAATGTACTATGACAAAGGATGAAAAAAGGAACAGAAATGCAAATAAGGCTGGAAAAAGTTCTCCCTTACTACCACTGAAAACGCTTGCATTTATATATTTACCCAGATAATAGCCGGCAATAAAAAAAATCAACGGGAAAATATACAGCATAAAAGCGGAAACAACTATAACCCTCGGCGGGATAAAAAGCTTTACCACGTTTCCCGGCTCTATCCCTCTCCGTGTGTATGCTTCAACTTCCATTAAACTGTCAGAAACTTTTTTACATAGATTACACTTTTCGCAATTTTTAGAATATGGAAGTCTTACAATTACCTTATCATCCTTGATATCAACAACCTTTCCTTCTTCACCGCTTATACTATATATTTTCATCCTTTTTATTTTTAACCTCTATCTTCTTATCAGCCTTTTTAAGCCCTTCTTTTTCCGGCTGAGATGATTTTATTTTTTCTACCATCTTCCTATTCTGTTCAATCATTTCCTCAAAAAGATTCTCGTATCCAGGCACCGGGTCTGCAATCCTTATAACCTTTGTGGGACATCTTTTAATCGAATCAACGGGAGCCTTATTAATAGAATAATCCACCCGTGCAAGGTTATCAATAACTTTTACTGCACCTGTAGGATCATCCTTCTCACACAGCTTACATGCAATACATCCGGCAGTACAGATCTTTCTTGTAACAGGTCCTTTGTCTTTCGAACTGCAGAATACATGAACGACTTCATCATAGGCTGTGAGCTGCATTATCCCTCTCGGGCATGCCCTGACACATTCTCCACATCCGGTACACTTTTCGAGTATAACGACCGGCAGCCCGTTATCATTCATATACATTGCATCAAATGGGCAGGCCTCAACACAGTCGCCATACCCCAGGCATGAGTACATACATGCCTTTTCTCCACCTGCAATATCTGCTGCAGCACAGGTTTTTACCCCGTTGTATACTTTATCCTTTACTGTTTCTTTAATACCTCCGCTACAGAATACCCGGGCAACCTTTGGTTCAACCCCCTTACTCTCAACACCCATAATTTCGGATATCTTTTCAAGAACAGAGTTTCCGCCGGGTTTACACAGATCCACAGGAGCATTCGATTGTACTATTGCCGATGCATAAGCTGCACATCCTGCATATCCACATGCCCCGCAGTTTGCACCTGGAAGGATTTCTTCTATTTCTTCAACTCTCGGGTCCTCCTTGACCGCGAGTTTTTTATCAGCAATCACAAGTATAAGTGATAGTATAAAACCTATCCCTGCCATACTAACCGTAGATATAATTAATCCTGTCAGCATATCCCAAAATCCTCTCTAAAATTTTTAATTTTAAGCGGAAATTAAACCCGCAAACCCCATGAAAGCAAGGGCCAAAAGTCCGGCAAGTATCAGTGTGATAGCTGCACCCCTCAAAGGCTCAGGCACGTCTGCCAGATCAAGGTCTTCTCTAATACCCGCCATAATAACCAGTGCAAGGGTAAATCCTATACCAGCTCCTATACCAAAAACTACATTTTCGATAAAAGTGTACTGTCTTAACGCACCAAACAGAGCAAGACCTAAAATAGCGCAATTCGTTGTTATTAAAGGCAGATAAATACCGAGCGTGTCGTACATAGCTTTTGAAGTTTTCTTGATATACATTTCAACAAATTGAACCAGCGATGCAATAACAATGATGAAAGATACATATTCAAGGTACGGTACATTAAGAGCTATCAGGATATAGTGATTTATTAACCACGTTATAGCGGCTGAAAGTGTCAGGACAAAGGTGACCGCAAAACCCATACTTATGGCTGATTCTATTTTGCTGGAAACTCCTATAAAAGGACATATTCCCAAAAAA
>JALXDB010000494.1 GCA_026990615.1 Spirochaetota bacterium | reverse complement strand
ATAAAGAATTGTCGTTTTATGGAACCAGAACAATAGCAGATTCCTACTATTTTGGGGGGTTTTATACAAATCCAACAATGTATATGGGAACCATAAGCCTGGGTGCAATGGGTATCTACACCTCGGGGATAGAGGCCTATGATGAAAATGCGTTTCCTGTAACCACATCAAGCGATACATACCTGCACTACCAGCTGTTGCTCTCCTACGGGTATAATTTCAAGTGGGGACTCGGAGTTGGCGCTACGGCAAAGATCGAACAGATAAGACTTATGGACTATGGGGGGACAGGTGCAAGTTTTGATATAGGCGCTTACTTCAGGCCCAAAAAGCCTGGATGGTTTTCTGCCGGATTGGTGGTTCAGGATGTATACGGTACAGGAATCAAGCTCGGCAGTGAATATGAGGTAAATACCAGAATTTACAAGATAGGACTCGGAGCTAATTTTAAGATTGGAAAAAATAAAAAGAGCAGGCTTTCTTTTGACCTGGATGCAAGACTTTATACCGACAACTACAATCCCTCACCTTCTGCGATTCTGTACGATTTCAGTTTTGGGAGCGAGCTTTCTCTTGCCGACATTTTCATGTTGAGATTCGGATATATGAAGTTTACTCCAAACACTATTTTTAAGGACCTACCGATTGGGCTTACGGCGGGTATAGGATTTCGTCAGTGGGGATTTGGTATTGATTACTCCATAAGTTTTGAAGATCCCGAGTGGCAGGGTACACCGGAACTCTTAATGCAGCTCGGTATCAGTTATCGAATCGGTAAGAGCATGGATGAAAAGAGGCGCCTTGAAAATCTGAAGATACAGAAGAAGATAGAGGCGGGAATAAGGAAGGCTACCAGGGAGTATGAGCAAAAGCTGGCCAGTTTGACGGAAAAATACAACAGGGAGAAGGAGAAGCTTGTACTACAGTTTGATGAAAAACTAAAACAGAAACTGGAGGAGGTAAGGAGGAGTTATTCCCAGGAGAAGGAAGAGCTCATTGCAACTTTAACAGCACAATTTGAGGCTGAGAAAAGAAAAGCCCTGCAGGAACTCGCAAAGAGGTATCAGGGGGAGAGAGCCCAATTGGAGGCGCAGCTTGAACAGGAGAGACTGGCTTCCCTTCAGAAGATGCAGGAACTCCAGAACAAGTTTGAGAAGGAGAAACAGTCAATTGTAAAGAAGCTTCAGGCTGATGAAAGTTTCAAATCGGAGCATTATTCAAGAGGGTTACAGCTTTTTGCGGATGGAAACTACAAAGAAGCCCTTGCAGAGTTTGAGACTGTGTCCAGGTACGATAAGAACTACCTCAAGGTACAGGAATATATAAAGAGGGCTAAAGCAGAAATGAAGGATGTCGGGAGCTACAGTCCCCAGATTATGGATCTTTATTACAAAGGAGTTGATCTGTTTGTACAGAAAAAGTACGAAGAAGCCATAAAGGAATGGGAGAAGATTCTTGAAATAGATCCATACAACAAACTCGCGCTTAGAAATATAAAAGAGGCCAAAGACAGGCTCAGGAAGCTTAAACAGCTTGGAATTGGAGAGTGATAGAGGAGGCATATTCTTTCATCGTGTTTTAATTTTTAAGCATTTTTACCGGCTATATATAATATTTGTGTTATTAATCCTATCTCATTTTTCCTCTTCAGGTTTAAAGGTGGACATTTCTGAGGTTTTGGGGTTATTCACAGTTCAATTGATTGATAAATTACTGAATTTCTACTTGATTATTTTCAGGATGATTTTATCATATAAGTTAGAATAATTTTATTTTGTTAGAAATACCTAACATTTTGAGCCATCATAGCTGGGATTGGAGGGTGGGATGGGATTGACGCTTGACCATGCAGAACCCGGTAATTACAGGGTTGTTGACCTAGTAGGTGGATACGGTTTTACCAGAAAGTTGACGGACATGGGGATATATCCAGGGGTTGTTCTGACCGTGGTTTCCCGGGCTTCAATGGGAGGTCCAGTAAGGGTCATGGTTAAGGGCACCCAGTATGCAATTGGCAAGGGGATGGCCTCGAAAATTTACGTTACAAGGGTGTGAAATTATACAGGAGAGTTGTATGAAGGTCTGGACACTTAGAGATTACAGAGAAGGAGATAGGGGTAGGATCCTGGATATCAAGGGGAAGGGGAAGTTTAGAACTAGGCTACTGGAGATGGGATTTACCAAGGGTGAAGAGGTGTATGTTGAAAAATATGCCCCTTTGAGAGACCCTGTAGAGTTTATAGTTAAGGGCTACCATGTAAGTTTAAGAAGGGACGAAGCTGAAAATATCATAATGACAGAACCCGAGAGGGTCGGGGATAAAAAAGATGAAAAATAACAACTCTGAAAAGAGAATAGTTGTTGCCATAGGAGGAAATCCCAACTCAGGAAAGACCACAATTTTTAATCATCTCACCGGATCGCATCAAAAGGTGGGAAACTGGGGCGGGGTTACGGTGGAAAAGGTTGAGGGCACAGTTGAGCACAGGGGATACGAGATAGTTTTTGTGGATCTTCCCGGAACATACAGCCTTACTGCTTATTCACTTGAAGAGATAATAGCAAGGAATTTTATAGTAGATGAGAAGCCCGATGTAATCGTTGATATTATTGATGCAGGTAATCTTGAAAGGAACCTTTATCTGGCAGTTCAGCTTATTGAGATGAAGGGCAAGTTTATATTTGTTCTTAACATGGCCGACATGGCGAAAAAACAGGGGCTTATAATTGATGGTGATAAACTGGCAACTCTGCTTGGAGGGCCTGTTATTTTTACCGTGGGCAACAAAGGGATAGGTATTGATGAAATACTCGACAAGGTAGTGGATGTATACGAGGGCAGGGAGAAAAAGGTCAGACATATCCATATTCCTTACGGAAAAGAAATAGAAGAAGAAATTAAGAAAATTCAAAGGGTCATAAGAGAAGATAGGGAGTTGAGCTCCCGGTACTCCACACGCTGGTTGTCAGTTAAACTGCTCGAAGGGGACAGCGAAGTTGTAGACAAGATAAAGAAGAAGTTTAAAAA
>JALXDB010000493.1 GCA_026990615.1 Spirochaetota bacterium | reverse complement strand
CAATCCCTCATACCGAGATTGTCGGATATATGGATGAACGTTTGATAAAATACTTCAATATGGTTAAAGAGGTTAAGGGGGAAAATCCCGTATCCCTGATGTACATTCCCCTGGCACTATTCTACAAATATGAATATCCCGAAGCCTATTCCGATATCGATTTTTTTCTTACCCCGGCCGATTATATCATATACCTGTTAACCGGCAGCATTCAAACATCAGTCTCAACGCCTTCGATTAACCCGTGGGATATCGAGGACCTGTACACCTTTGATCTAAATGTAAAAAAATTTCCCGGGTTCAGATATATGGGACATCCTGCAGGAAAAACTACTTACGAAGCTGAAAAGATTTTCGGGATAATGCGGGGCATTCCCGTTTTTACCATGGGCGGCGATTTCGCAATGGGTACTGTGGGCACGGGCACCGTCGAAAAGGGAAAATCCTACGAGAGGTTCGGCACCTCTGCCGGAATAAACCTTTGCTGGAACAGGGGTATACATGACAGAAGAATTCTCAGCTACAGGCACATTGTAAGAGGATTCTGGAATGTCTCGGGAATCATAAACAGTGCCGGCATTGCAATCGACTGGATTAGAAGAATAGTTGGTGTTAAAGAGATTCCTGAAATCCCCATTAACCGGCTCGGTGAAATTCCTCTATTTTTGCCCTACCTCATGGGTGAGAAAACACCTTTTTGGTCCCAGGATGTTAAGGCTTCTATTTACGGAATACACAGTAAAACTACAGCCAGAGAGATTATTGCATCTATAATTCTTGGAATCCTGTTAAGCATCAGAAGTTCAATTGATATAATTGAGAGTGGGGGTGGAAGATTTGAAAAGCCTATTGTAATCTCAGGCTGGTGGGCAAAGCAGGATTGGTTTACCCAGCTTCATGCAGATACTATCGGTAGAAATTTTGCTGTTCTAGACGCAAAGGATGCAGAATTGATTGGAATAGCAGCGGTACTCTCAACTATTACGGGAATCTACAAAAATCTAAGAGACGCTGTTCATTCGATGGTACACATACAAAAGGTTTATAGACCCGATAAAAAAAGATACTCAAGCTTAAATGCCATATACTCAAAATTCCTCACCTTAAGGAAATATCTGTACAGTATTTAAAATGAAGAATATCACCAGACCTTAGCCATACGGAACACAGGAAAATTATTTGACAATACCAATTTTATATTATAAATTTCGGATTTAACTAAATTTTGAGGGTTTTTATAATGAAAAACTACAATATGGTCGTTCTGGTTAAGCAGGTACCTGATACTAAAAATATCACAGGCGAAGCAATGAAGGAAGATGGAACAGTAAATAGAGCAGCACTTCCTGCAATTTTTAACCCCGAAGATCTCAACGCTCTTGAAATGGCACTTCAGGTAAAGGAAAAATATGGAGGCACTGTCAATGTAATATCAATGGGGCCTCCAATGGCAGTTGAAGTCCTGAAAGAGGCCCTTTACAGAGGTGCTGACAATGTCTACCTTTTGAGCGATAGAAAGTTTGCAGGTTCGGATACCCTTGCAACCTCCTTCGCTTTAAAGCAGGCTATTGTTACAAAGATAGCGGATTTCGATATAGTTTTTTGCGGCAGACAGGCAATAGATGGAGATACTGCACAGGTTGGACCACAGACAGCAGAAAAACTTGACATACCTCAGCTTACCTATGTAGAAGAGATTAGAGAACTATTTGAGGATAAAATAGTCGTAAAAAAACTTCTGGACAACGGAAGTGAGATTGTCGAGGCCCCACTTCCAGCTCTGCTGACCGTAACCAATACGGCTAACGAACCCCGCCCATTTATTGCAAAAAAACTTTTAAAATACAGGAATTCTGCTTCAAAATTTGATCTCAAAAATCTACTACCCAAATATCCCGAGTTTAAAGATGAGGAAGAATTGAAATCATTTTTAACAGAGAGGGGTTTGTTTATTGAAACATGGGGAGTGGAAGATATAAATGCAGATCCCAGTCAGGTTGGTTTTGCAGGGTCTCCGACCATGGTCAAAATGATAGAAAGTGTTACATTAACCGGAAAAGATTTTAAGAAGTTTGAAGCAACCGATGAAGGAATTAAAGAATTAGTAACAGAACTCATAGAAGAACATACAATTTAAAATATATTTCTGGAGAGAATAATGGCTGAACATGGTGATGTATGGGTATATGCCGAACAAGAATGGGGCGAGCTTTCAGAAATTGGTCTTGAATTGCTATCAAAAGGCCGGGAGCTGGCTGAAAAGCTCAATGTCAAACTCTGTTCCGTTCTTGTGGGCGGAAATGTAAAAAAGCATGCAGATAAATTGTTCGAACATGGTGCTGATACTGTTTATGTTTGCGAAAACGATGAGCTAGAATACTACGATACAGTAAAATATGCCAAAGTAATGGAAGATCTTATAAAGAAGTATAAACCTGATGTTGTTCTATTCGGGGCAACGGCAAGAGGTAGAGATCTTGCTCCCCGAATTGCATCAAAACTGAAGGTCGGGTTGACGGCTGACTGCACCGACCTCCAGATAGGAGATTTTACAGGAAAAGGCAAAAAAGAATACAAAGATATTCTATACCAGATAAGGCCTGCCTTTGGGGGTAACATTATAGCAACAATTGTAACCCCTGAGACAAGACCCCAGATGGCCACAGTGCGTGAGGGAGTTATGCCCATTCCGGACCCCCAGAAAGGGAGAAAAGGGCAGATAATCGAAGAGAGTGTAGATCTCTCCGGGCTTAAAAATATCACAAAGATATTAAAGAGGGAGAAGGCCGAGAAAAAGGTAAACCTGAAAGGTGCTAATATAATTGTGGCCGGTGGATATGGTGTTGGCTCAAAGGAAAACTTCAAACTTATATGGGACCTTGCAGCCGTGCTCGGTGCTGAGGTAGGTGCATCAAGGGCTGCAGTTGATGCAGGCTTTATCGGAAAGGAGCATCAGGTAGGCCAAACCGGCACCACTGTAAGGCCAAAACTGTATATAGCAGTTGGAATATCCGGATCAGTGCAGCACAGAGCTGGAATGGAACAATCTGCAAAAATTGTTGCAATAAACAAAGACCCTGAAGCTCCCATCTTCAGTATTGCACACTATGGAATTGTTGGCGACCTCAACGAGGTTGTACCAAAAATGATAGAATACATTAAAAAGAGGCGGGTAGACTGATGGATAATTTTTTCACAGACAATGAAGATATTCAATTGCTTTTTGAAAACACAGATTTGAAAGAGATTATCGACCTGAAAGAGGGGGATTATTCGGATTTTAACAAATACGACTATGCCTTCAGAAATGCAGAGGATGCAAAAGAGGGATACAGAGAGATATTAAAACTTATGGGAGAAATCACGGCCCAGATAATTGCCCCTCTGGCACCCGAGGTCGACGAAGAGGGTGCCCATTTCCACGACGGTGTGGTTGAATACGCAGAGGGAACGAAAAAGGCCATGGAAATACTGACCAGGTCAAACCTGATGGGATTTACACTGCCCAGAAGGTTCGGCGGGTTGAATCTCCCAACCTATGTTTATTCAATCGCAATAGAGATGGTATCCCAGGCCGATGCCAGCCTGATGAATATATTCGGATTGCAGGATATTGCCGATACAATCAACGAGTTTGCAGATGAAGAACTCAAACAGAAGTACCTTCCGAGGTTCGTCAGAGGGGAAGTTACAGGGGCAATGGCCCTGACAGAGCCTGATGCAGGTTCAGACCTTCAGGCTGTTCAGCTAAAGGCAATCCAGGATCCCAACGATGAGAAATTGTGGTATCTTAACGGAGTCAAAAGATTTATAACAAACGGCAACGGGGATGTACTTCTTGTACTTGCAAGAAGTGAGCCGGGCACAAAGGATGGGCGTGGACTTTCCATGTTCCTCTGCGAAAAAGATGAAACTCTTGTGGTTAGAAGAATCGAAAACAAACTGGGCATTCATGGCTCTCCCACCACAGAACTCCAGTTCAATAACACAAAGGCATATCTGGTAGGCAAGAGGCGAATGGGTCTTATCAGGTATGTAATGGCTCTGATGAACGGGGCGAGGCTTGGAGTTGCATGCCAGGGGCTCGGAATAGCCCAGGCCGCTTATTTAGAAGGCCTAAACTATGCAAGGGAGAGAGAGCAGTTCGGCACCGCAATCATCAATATGCCCCTTGTTTACGATATGGTGATAAACTCTCTAGTCAGCGTTGAAGCTGCCAGACTGCTTGTATACGATACTTCAAGAGTTGTGGACCTTAAGAAAGGATATGAACAGCTCCTTGAAAGAACGGATAAGCCTGACAAAGAACTCAGGACAACTGCAAAATACTACAAATCGCTGGCTGATCTGCTTACACCGATGGCAAAATACCTAGCTACAGAATACGCTAACAAGGTCGCATACGACATGCTTCAGGTACACGGCGGTACAGGGTATATGAAGGACTTCAACATAGAAAGACACTACAGGGATGCGAGAATTACAAACATATACGAAGGAACTACCCAGCTTCAGTATGTTGCGGCCATGGGGGGTGTAGTGACCAGGGTTATGGAACCGGAGCTCGACAGAATGGAAAATGAGTTTAAAGAAGAGTGGCAAAAACCATATGTAAAAGAGCTTAAAGAGAAGAGAGAGATGTTGAACAGAGCTATTGACTTTTTAAAGGAGAAGGATGACCACACCTACCATTCTTACAGTTCAAAAAATATGGTAGATATGGCAACAAAACTGTACACATCATACCTGTTTCTCAAGTATGCTCCTCTGTCAGACCACAAAAGAAAGGCAATGGAAATATTCTTTGAGAGAGAAATGCCGGAGTTCGAAAAAAATTACAAACTTGTCACGAGTGGAAAAAGCTACGTTATAGAAAATAAACCCGACCTGGTATAACGCTGTTTTATTTAACTGGCAGTGATCCGGCCCCAATAGGGGCCGGTTTTTTTATTCGAGCCGTTGAAGTGATAACGACCTTTTTCATGCACCCCATAAAATAAACAAAACCCAAAATAACATCTTTCAATATAATAAATATTTTTAATCTCTATTCTACACCGAAACTGCACCCCAAGTTTTACCAGCTTAACAAAAATATACTGCCCTATCAAATCAAAATACACAATATTGGGATAGTACCAACATCTTAAAAAAATAATTTCTACTTAAATTCCTCAAAAATTTTTCTAGAATAGAAAAAAAATCGTTGACAAACAATACATCCTTATGCTAATATTTCGTAAAATGTTAAGATATATAGATGTTATGACGACTTGATGATAGGACATAAATATGGGTATCCAGAAACCTCTCTACTATCAGGTTGAAGAAGACCTTAGAAAAAGAATAAGAAACGGTGAATTCAAAGAGGGCGACCTTTTTCCATCTGAAAGAGAGTTGATTGAGACATACAAGGTTTCGAGGCTTACAATTAGACGGGCAGTTGATAATCTGGTCGAACAGGGACTACTGGAAAAGAAACAGGGGAAAGGAACCTTTGTCACAAGGCCTAAAATCAACCACAGGGTTGGTTCACTGTACAGCAGCAGCGAGGAGTTTCTTCTAAACAACTATATTGTAAAAACAAAGGTTATAGAATGCAAGAAAACTCTTCCCGACAATGAAGTCTGCGAGAAACTAAGATTCAGCAATTGCAAAGAAGAGATATTCTACCTTGAAAGAATCAGATATGCAAATGAAATCCCCGCAGCTTATATAAAATGCTACCTTCCATATAGATTTGTACCCGGAATTGAAAAGATAGATTTTACAAACAACTACCTGTACAAAACTCTCGAAGATGTATACAAGCTCGAACTTTATGAGGCCTACGAAATTATAGAGGCAACACTTGTCGATGAAACCGGGGCCAAATACCTCGGATTAAAAGAGGGTGCACCGGTTCTATTGAATCAGAGGGTAACCTACCTGTCCGATGGACAGATAATAGAATACGAAAAGATTCTATACAGATCTGACATTTTCAAATATCACAACAGGCTAATTGGTAGAGGGCATGGGCCTTCAATTAAAGCTCCGGAGGAAAGCAGATCGGAATAAACTATTACTAAACCAAGAGTTAAAAATCATCTATAAAAAATACAATTTTTAAGGAGGATTTATTATGAGAAACGCCAAAAAATTGCTTGTACTGGCCGTCATTTTCACCATGCTCGTAGTATCATTTGCTATGGCCAGCGGGGAAAAACAAAGTGCAAAGGCGTCCAAAGTCCTTAGGATGCTAACATGGGAGGGATATGCTCCTGCATCCCTGGTTGAAAAGTTCAAAAGCGAAACCGGACTCGACGTTCAAATCGCCTACATCGGTGACAACAACGAATTGATCGCAAAACTTGCTGCTACCAAAGGACAGGGATACGATCTGATTCAGCCCACCTACAACTGGGTAACCATTGCTCAGAATCAGTACGGCGTATACGCTCCTCTGGAGATGGACAAGATCAAAACCGATCAGATCGACCCACAGTTGTTCAAAACGGTTACAGAAGGAACAAAGATCAATGGCAAATCCTATGCAATTCCGTTCTGCTGGGGAACAACCGCAATGATCGTTAACACCAAGTATGCACCCGAAGCTGGAAAAACATACAAAGATTTCTGCAACCCAAAGTATGCCGGACGTATAACCTACAGAGCAAAATACGACTCCTTCTACATGTTCGCCTATGCCCTTGGATTAGACCCTGCAAAGGCTGTTTCAGATGAAAAGGCATACCGTGATGTTATGGAAAAAACCCTTAAAAAGATGATTGAATGTAAAAAGTATGTAAAAACTTACTGGGGCTCCAGACAGGAACTCGAAGACCTCCTGCTCAGAGAAGAAGTATGGGTAGCAAGCTGCTGGGACGCCATTGCATTCTCTCTAACTCCGAAACATCCTGAACTGCAGTACAGGATTCCAAAAGAAGGAGCAGTTGGCTGGATAGACACCCTTGCCGTTTCAGCAGGTGCTGAAAACGTGGAGGGGGCATACAAATGGATAAACTTTATCATGAAGCCGGAAAATGCTGCGGTTATAGCCAATAAAACAGGGTACTCAATGGCATCCAACGGCTACCTCAAATATGTAACACCTGAAAGAGCTAAAATGGTAAAAGAGATATTTACACCTGAAGTAGTAAAGAATATCAAATGGTACTTCCCGCTTCCATCCTACGCTGTTGATATTGAAGCAGATGTTCAGGAAAGGTTAAAGGCAGCTCCATCTGAATAGATTATATGATCTTTAAAATCTAACACCATGGGGAAGATACCCCATGGTGTTAAAAGATATTTTAATGAAACAGTATCAGGAGGAAATAATGAGTGAAATTGATGTAAAGGTTGAAAATGTAACAAAGAAATTCGGCAATTTTACAGCTGTCAACAACGTGAGCTTTGAAGTTCCTAAAGGAGCTTTCTTTTCAATTCTCGGTCCATCCGGAAGTGGTAAAACTACACTGCTGAGAATGATATCGGGTTTCGAGTATCCAGATTCAGGAAATATATACATAGGCGGAGAGATTGTTAACAATTTGCCTCCAAATAAGCGCAGAACAAACCTGGTTTTTCAAAACCTAGCCCTGTTTCCAACAATGTCAGTTGCAAAAAATATAGCCTTTGGCTTAAAGAGACAGCACCTTTCAAAACAGGAAATCAAAAAGAAGGTTGAACATGTCCTTGAGCTTGTAGATCTAAAGGGCCTTGGAGACAGAAATGTTAACAAACTCTCCGGAGGACAGAGGCAGAGGGTTGCCCTTGCGCGCTGCCTTGTACTTGAACCAACAGTTCTTCTTTTAGATGAGCCTTTAGGTGCACTTGACCTCAAACTCAGGGAAAATATGAAACTGGTACTAAAAAGATTGCAGGCCAGAGTGGGAACCACTTTCATATATGTTACCCATGATCAGAGTGAAGCGCTCACAATGTCAAATCTTGTTGCAGTAATGAATAAGGGTAAAATCGAGCAGATAAGTCCTCCCCTGGAGCTGTTCTACAATCCAAAAACATATTTCGTAGCAAGATTTATTGGCGACAACAACTGCTGGGATGGAAAAGTCATCTCCTTACAAAAGGATACCTGCAATGTTAAAGTTGGAAATATTTCACTAACAGCTAAAATGGGAGAGAATATTTCTGTAGGAGATGAAGTGAGTATCTTTGTAAGGCCGGAAATAATCAGTCTAAAAAAAGGAAGATCAGAAAAAGGGTTAAACGGAACTGTAAAAGAGTTCGTTTTCGATGGTGCATACTTTAGAATAGTTGTAATGGCCGGTACGGGCGAGAATCAGCTTGAAGTTAAGGTAAAAATACCCCAGGGAGAAAAAATACCCGATATAAACAACGGCTCTGAAGTGTCTCTAAGCTGGCCAGATGGAAGTGCCATTGCCTTTAAAAAGGCAGGAGAAATCGAGAAGGTTATAGAAAAGGAGCTGGAAGGAGTAACGGCATGAAATCCAATAAAAGAATTTTGAGAATTGGTTTAATAAGCTTATTACTTCCCTTTGCAGTGTGGATTGGATTTCTGGTGGTTATTCCACATATAGAACTTTTAAGGCTATCATTTATAAGCCACAGGGGAAATAATTTTACACTTGCCAATTATGCAAATTTCTTCACAAATGCCCTTTACAGAAACACATATATAAGATCTGCAGTGTTTTCTATTATTGTTACATTTATCACTCTTGTGATATCACTACCCATGGCTCTGTTTATAACAAAAATTGCAGGGCCAAAGGCGCAGGGTATACTGATGCTTGCTGTAATCCTCCCCTTCTGGATTTCAGAATTAATACAGGCATTTGCCTGGATGATTATGCTCAGAGAAACTGGAGTTCTAAGCTACCTGCTTCAACTTCTCGGAATAATCCATCATAATGTGGAGTTCCTTTACAACGATGCGGCAATAATGGTCGGTCTTGTATACACCTCAATGCTTTTTATGGTTATTCCACTCGTATCAACACTGAGTACAATGGAGGACAGCATTATTGAAGCAGCCTACGATCTCGGAGGCAATTTCTGGAACACCCTGTTCGAGGTAATAATCCCATATTCGGCACCTGGTATAACAACAGGAAGCATTATGGTATTTATGCTCAGCCTTGGTAACTATATTTCTGTAACACTTCTCGGAGGTAAAAACAGCCTCTGGTTTACCGAGCAGATATACAACCAGTTTATACTGAGATTTAACTGGAATCAGGGAGCTGCCTTTGGGATTCTACTGCTTATTCTATCATCATTAATAGTCTGGATAGGTATAAAAATTTCAGGACAGGAAATTGAAGAGGTGCTAAGATGATTAAAACAATACAGAGAAATAAACTTACAAAAGCTATTTACTATGTCTACGTGGCACTGTTCCTTATATATCTGCTAACCCCTCTTCTCATAACAGCCATTCTGGCTTTCAATAACAATCAGAGTCCATCCTTCCCCTGGAAGGGATTTACTCTGAGATGGTTTTTCTCAAAAACACCCGGTAGCGAGGGAATGTTCGGGGAAAAGAGAATGATGCAATCAATTGCAACAAGCATAAAGGTTGCCTTTATAGTTACAATACTTGCTCTTATGCTAGGCACATCAAATGCATTTCTTTTTGAGCGCCAGAATTTCAGAGGTAAACAATTTCTTTACCTTTTGATGCTTGTTCCGCTTGTAATCCCAGGTGTAGTCCTGGGTATTTCCATCCTATCCTTTACCCACAAGCTGGCAGAAATTATAGATAATCTACTATGGAGAGGAGCTGGGAATTTCTTAAGACCAGGATTCTGGCTGGTAGTTTTTGGACAGCTCAGCTTTATTGCTACACTTTCAACTCTGGTTATACTTTCGCGATTAAAAAAGTTTGATCTGGCCCAGGAGGAGGCAGCAATGGATCTTGGAAGTAGCAGAGTGGGAGCAGTAACCCTCGTTACATTCAGGTTCCTTCTTCCTTCAATACTCGGAGCTGCTGTTATATCCTTTTTATATTCTTTTAACAACTTTAACACTACCTATTTTTTAATAGGAACAAATCCAACACTTCCAGTGCTTCTCTACTC
>JALXDB010000492.1 GCA_026990615.1 Spirochaetota bacterium | reverse complement strand
GACTTTTTTATACAAGGTACAATGCTCTTATTATTGACAAGATAAGAAACGAAATTGAAAGATTGTATCCTGAAGATAGTTCTTTGCCGGAAGATGCAAGAAGAGAAAAGTACCTTTTGCTGGCACTTTTGATATATAATGCAGCTACCCATTCCAACACCTCCGGTGTTTTTAAGGCTTTTCATAAGGGGTTTGGGGGCTTTTCAAAAGATGCTCTCGGAAGGATCATGAAAAAGATAGAACTTGAGATGCCCGTTTTGGTGGATGGGGAAGGTGTGTATTATGTTTATAAGAAAGATGCAAATTCCCTGCTAAAAGAAGATTTGCAAAATAACCATTTTGATATTGTTTATATTGATCCTCCGTACAACCAGCATCAGTATGGAAGCAACTATCATATCCTTAACTCTATAGCTCTGTGGGATAAAGATCGTCTATCTGTGTATCTGTCCAAGAATCCCGATAAAAAAGCCGGAATAAGAGAGGACTGGATTAAAACCAGGTCGTTGTACTGCTACAGGGAGACTGCCCTCAAAGCATTCAGGGATTTAATAGAATCAATCGATGCGAGGTACATATTGGTCAGTTATAATACAGAGGGAATAATAGATTTTGATTCCCTTTTGGATGTGCTTATTTCCGCCGGGAAGCTTAGAATCTTTGGCAACGAGTATGTAAAATACAGAGGTGGAAAACAGGGACTTAACAGAATAAACTCCAATATAGAGTTTGTTCTTGTCGTTGATAGAGATAGAAGAAGTACATTTATAAATATTTTGGAGGTAAAATATGAAATATTGAAAAAGAAGTATCTCTTAATCCTGAAGAGAAAGTATTCAAAAGAAAAATTACAGAAGAATTTTCTGTGTAAAGAGGATTCTATTATTTTTAAATGGAACGGAATGAGTTTTTCATTAAAGACAGATAATTTTTATGAGTTGCAGGGAGATTATCTGCTTGATGATATTGATAGAATGGGATTGGATATCCAGGAAAAGTACAATTTGTTAAAACACCTTGTAGGAGTTCTGCAAAAATCAATTTGTAGCGAAATTACGGAGGAGATAGAAGAGCTTTTAAGATTGATAGATGAAAATACTATTTCAAAAGAGCTGGTTAAAAGGATACCTCTTGTTTTAAAAAAGATAGCTCATAAGAAGTATAAAAATATTTTTTATTTTTACCTCTATAAAATTGAAAGTTTAAAGGTTAAAAATAAGAGTATCTTTAGTCTTATTGAAGATGATATTCAAGATATTAAAAGAGTATCCAGTATGAGATTTAACGGATAATTTAAAATGATAGTTAGTGCTAGTAGAAGAACTGATATTCCAGCTTTCTATTTTGATTGGTTTTTAAATAGGGTTAAAGATGGATTTCTTTATGTACGAAATCCATTTAATCCAGATATAGTAAAAAAAATGGTTTTAAACCCGGATAATGTGGATATTATAGTTTTCTGGACAAAGAACGCTTCAAATGCAGTTGATAAACTTGGGTTTTTGGATTCTCTGGGTTTTAAGTATTACTTTCTCTACACAATAACTCCATATGGAAAAGAGGTAGAACCCTTTGTTCCAGATACCTTTAAGGCTATTCAAACTTTTATAAGATTATCTAGTCTAATTGGAAAAAGAAAGGTAATATGGCGCTATGATCCTATTATCATAACCTCCAGGTATACCGTAGATTTTCACATTACCGTCTTCACTGAAATGGCCGATATGCTAAAGAATTACACTGACAGAGTGATTGTAAGTTTTCTGAAATTGTATAAGAAAATAGAATCAAGGATTATGAAGCTTGGAATTAAAGATATTGATTTTTCTGAAAGAGTCAGGCTCTTAAAAATTTTTAAGAGTATAGCTGGATCACGTAATATAGAATTACAAACCTGTGCTGAATCGATCGATTTTCAAAGTTTTGGAATTCCAGCAGGAAAATGTATTGATAATGATCTTATCTCTAAAATCTCTGGTAGTAAAATTGATTATACCAGGGACCGAAATCAGAGAAAATTATGTCTATGCAATGAGAGTGTTGATATTGGAGCCTACAATACATGCAGACATTTCTGCCTTTACTGCTATGCAAACGATAATATAAAGATTGTTCGAAGAAATTTAGAGAAGCATGTACAATCTTCAGGATTTCTCGTAGAGGTACCTTCCAGAATAAACAATCAAAATTACAATTTTTCTATTTAACCTATTTTTTTATCAGGATAAACTCAACCCTTCTATTTCTGGCCCTGCCTTCTTTTGTTTCGTTTGTATCAATGGGATACTGTGAGCCATATCCCCTGTAGGATAAACGTTTTGGATCTATTCCATGCTCTATCAGGTATTTTCCTACGGCTTCTGCCCTTTTTTTCGAAAGTTCGATATTGTAATTTTCATTTCCTGTTGAATCTGTGTGTCCTTCGATTATAACCGAGTATTTCTTATATTTTTTTAGAATTTTCACTATCTTGTTCAGTATTTGAAATGTTTTGTCTCCTTTGAGATTTGCATTGTTAAATCCGAATTCGATATTAGAAACCCTAATTTTTAAACCTCTATCGGTGGGAATTACAAGAATGTCTATTGAAAATGGAACCTTCCCGCTTATCCCGGTATTGTATGCAGAATCTGTGGCTTCAAAAACAATGTAGTAGTCTTCTCCACTGTCCACCAGTGTTCCGTCGTCAGAGATGCCGTCCCATGAAAAGCTTTCTTCAGGGAGCTTAACCCCCTTAAATGTTTTGAAGAGTTTGCCGGAAGATGTGTAAATTTTTGCCTGCCATCCGATTATAGGAGTTAGATCTTCTATCTTTGGTTTTATTATCAGGTAATCATCTTTTCCATCTCCATCTGGAGAGAAGAGTTTTGGTTCAACATCGAGAGAGATCTTGGGAGGTGTTACGTCAAGGGTTAGAGCCTTTTTAAAGGAATAGGTATTTACCCCACTGCGATAGATTACTTTTAAAAAGTAGTAATAGATTCCCGATGGTAGGCCATTGGGATACTCCTCGGCAACTTTGCCCTTTTGAGGTTT
>JALXDB010000491.1 GCA_026990615.1 Spirochaetota bacterium | reverse complement strand
AGAGAAAGCCTTTTTTAAACAGAGCGGTGCAGGCCCAGTATCCTGCAGGTTCTATATTTAAGCTTGTTGATTCGATAGCAATCCTGGATACAGGAAAAGTAGATCCCGCAAGGGAGTTTACATGCGGTGGTGGATACAGGCTTGGAAACAGGTTTTTTGCCTGCTGGTCTAATCATGGAGTGGTGAATCTCTATAAAGCCATTGTAATGTCATGCGATTCTTATTTTTATCAGACGTCCCTTTTGCTCGGCCCAAATGTTATTGCTAATTATGCGAGAATGGTTGGATTCGGGAGGAAGCTTGGAATTGACCTGAATGGTGAAATGCCAGGAGTTGTTCCGGATCCGGAATGGAAAAGAAAAAATATAAAGGATATTTGGTACAATGGAGATACATTAAACTTTTCAATAGGCCAGGGATACCTGCTTGTAACTCCCCTTCAGATAAATTTCCTGACAAATCTCATCGTAAATGATGGTGTTATGATGAAACCTTTTCTTGTAAAAGAGATAAGATCTGCAAGGGATGATAGGGTGATATTCAGGCGCAGACCGGAAGTACTGATAAAAACCGATGTATCACCGGAGATTTTTCATTTTATTAAAAGTGCAATGAGAGGGGTGGTAACCGAAGGTACAGCAAAGTGGGGTGGAGCGGTTTACTCGTGTGAGATTGCTGGGAAAACAAGCAGCGCTGAGGTTATGGGTAGAGAAACGCATTCCTGGTTTACAGCGTTTGCCCCTTACAATTATAAGAGTATTGACGATGTTGTTTCGGTAACTGCAATTATTGAACATGGGGGAGCTGGAAGTGAAAAGGCAGCTCCCATTGTTTCGGAAATCATTGAAGCTATTTTCTCAAATAGCGATCTTGAACAGGCCAGGAGAAATATCTGGAAAAAAAGGATAGAATTATCTCGTAAAAAAAAGAAGGCCGGTATAGAAAACAGCTTTGACCAAAATTAAAAGGTTGGCAGATGGGTAAAGTTTATATAGGAAGAGATGGCATTAAAATAGATTACATACTTGTTTTGAGTATGTATCTCCTTGTTTTTCTGGGAATATTGACAATATATTCGGTTAATCCCCATATTGAGAATGAAAAGCTAATAAACAAACAGTACATAAAACAGATATACTGGGCTGTAGCAGGTTTAATAATTTTTATATCGATATTGTTTTTGAATTATCAAAAAATCGGAGAGTATGCCCCTATTATATATGCAGTTTCTATACTCCTATTGGTACTGACCCTGGTCGTGGGCAGAAGGATCAGGGGAGCAAAGAGCTGGATCACCCTGTTTCACGGTTTTGGTTTTCAACCGTCGGAGTTTGTGAAACTGGGACTAATACTCTCATTTGCAAAATTTCTTGAAAAGTTCAGCGATGATATAAAGAATGTTAAGATTGTAATCCTGTCCCTGATTATTATTTTCCTTCCGGCCGGGCTTATACTTCTACAGCCCGATTTTGGAACAGCACTTGTTTACATACCAATAGGATTTGTTATGCTGTATTTTGCCGGTATTAAGACATCCCACCTTGTTTCCTTCCTTATTATTTTTGGAATCGCAATATCATTGCCGTTGATAACAACATATGCAAAGTTGATCAGCCCTGAGACCTCTACATTTATAGAAACTCTCGGGGAGACCAGGGTCATTCTGAAAATCTCAATTATGTTTGGAGCTCTTTCCCTTCTGATGTTCATAATGGACAGGTTCACCAACAACGATATATTCTACAGAGCAATGATTGTATTCTTGATATTCTTTACGGGTCTTATGCTGTCAGCTCTATTGAACGAGTTTTTAAAACCATACCAGAAGCAGAGGTTGATTGTATTTTTAAATCCGAAAATAGATCCATTTGGCTCCGGTTACAATATTATTCAATCAAAAATAGCAATTGGGGCGGGAGGGTTGTTTGGCAAAGGACTGATGGGTGGGACGCAGAGTCAGCTTGGATTTTTACCCGAACGCTCAACCGATTTTATATTTTCGATTTTTGCAGAAGAGTGGGGATTTGTAGGCACATTTTTTCTTATTGTTCTGTACATTTTGTTTATATATCGAGGAATAGTTATTATATACAGTGCAAAGGACCTATACGGCACATATGTTTCAGCTGGTATTGTTGGAATGTTCCTGTTTCACATTATTGTAAATATCGGGATGACGGTCGGCATAATGCCAATCACAGGTATACCGCTTCCTTTTATGAGTTACGGGGGCTCTTTTTTGATAACAAGTATGGCGGCTGGGGCTCTTCTGCTCAATATTGAGATGAGGAGATATCAGAGATAATGAGGCTTGATTTTAAGAAGCTTGAGACGATACTTCCGTATGTAGGAAAACCCGGCCGGTACGTGGGCGGCGAGTTAAACGTCGTAGAAAAACCGCTTGACAGAATATCCGTTAGAATGGTTATTTCGTACCCCGATATTTATGAAGTGGGAATGTCGAATTCTGCAGTGCAGATACTTTACAGTGCTGTAAATAGAGTCGAAAGATACTACTGTGAGAGAGTTTTTGCTCCATGGAAGGATTTTGAATATCATCTGCGTAAAAAGAATATTCCTCTGTTCTCCCTGGAGACACTTACACCCCTCGATGAGTTCGATATTGTTGGTTTTTCAATAGGTTATGAGCTCCTGTATACAAATATGCTGAATATACTGGACCTTGGCAAAATACCCCTGTTTTCAAGGAACAGGGATGACGGGGATCCGATTGTTATAGCCGGCGGTCCGGGAATTTACAATCCTGAACCGATAGCGGATTTTATCGATGTTTTTGTTTTTGGTGATGGTGAAAAAGCTATAATTGAAATTCTGGAGAAATACGAAAAACAGAAAGAATCTGACAGGTTGAGTATCTTAAAAGGTTTAAATGATTTTGACTACACTTATGTACCTTTTCTGTATAAGGTAAAGAAAATTGGTCATTTTACATATACGGATATTGATAAAAAGGTTAAAAGGAAGATAGAACCTGATATTGATAATCTTCCAGTCCCGAGGCAGCCTGTTGTCCCAATAATAAAAACTGTTCAGGACAGGGTAACGGTGGAGGTTGCCCGGGGATGTACAACCGGATGCAGATTCTGCCAGGCGGGATTCATATACAGACCTGTGCGTGAGAAAAAAGTGGAATCGGTAAGAGAAATAGTTGAAGAATCTGTAAAAAGTACCGGATTCGACGAGGTATCGCTTTCATCCCTCAGCATATCCGATTACTCCTCACTTTTTGAACTGGTTAACACTCTCACAGATAAGCTGAGCGGCGGAAATGTGTCTATATCCCTCCCATCATTAAAGGTAAACAGCACGAACGTTGAAATACTGGAGATGATCCAGAGGGTGAGGAAAAGCGGGTTGACTTTCGCTGTTGAAAGCCCCGATGAGGATGTTAGAAGGATTATTAATAAAGCTGTTGATGATGAACAGCTGTTTTCAATTATAAAAACAGTGTCCGAACTAGGATGGAGGCTTATAAAACTCTACTTTATGATAGGCCTTCCATTTTCAGAAAATGAAGGAGAAAAAATAGAATTATTTATTAAGAGATTAATAAAAGAGTACCCAAGATTAAATATAAATGTTAATGTTTCCCTTTTTGTACCTAAACCGCATACCCCTTTCGAAAGGGTAAAGCAGATGAACCTGACGGATGCTGAAAAGATACTGGCATATCTCAGAGATGTTTTTAGAAGGGGTAGAGTTAAGATTAAATATCAGAATCCTAAAATGAGCGTAATCGAATGTGTCATGTCAAGGGGTGATAGAAAATTATCGTCTCTTATATACGATGTTTATCAGAAGGGGGAGAGGTTTAGTTCATGGGATGAGGTTTTTAACTTTGATCTATGGATGCAGAGTGCCCGGGAGCTCGAAATAGATTTTGGAAGGTATACGGGACCTTTTGATGAAAAAATAGACCTTCCGTGGGATTTTATTGATACCGGTGTAAGTAAGGCATTTCTGAAAAAAGAGTATATAAAAGCTAAAAAAAAGGAGACAACGGAAAATTGTATATACGACGGCTGCCCCGGGTGTGGTGTTTGTACAAAAGGTATCGTTAATAGGCTGGCTTCAGCTGTCGGTAACCCATCGGGGAGTGCAAGAGAAAAAGAAGAAAGCCATCCACACAAAATCTCAAATATGGATCAACCCCCCAAAGAATTAACTGTAGAAAAATATCTTCTTAGATTTAAAAAGGTCGGGAAATACGTTTACTTTTCTCACCTTGATATGGTAAATCTGTTCTCAAGGGTTGGAAGAATTGCGGGTGTACCTTTTGTGTATACAAGGGGATTTAACCCGAAACCAAAGATTGTTATTCCTTTCCCGCTGCCACTTGGTGTATCATCGGAGTATGAACTGATGGAAGTATACCTGTCTTCAAGGCTTAGCTCTACAGAACTGATAGAGATGTTCAATTCTGTTTTGCCTGGAGAAGTTTCCGTTATCGATGCAATTAAATGGAAGGATAGAAAGTCAATAGCTTCAAAGACTTACTGCCACGATTATTCTATTAAATGTGACGATGTTGAATTGACTCTTGTTAACCTTAATAGGGATATTGTGAAAAAGAGAGATTTATCTAGACCTGATACTCTGGTTGGTTTTGATTTTAATTCAAACGAGCTTGCTATTAGGCTGTTCGGAAATATGAGTATAAAGAGGATATTTGATGTAGACAGGGCTCCGGAGATACTCAGCAGAACTCGGCGGATTAAGATGTGGCAGGTTGTTGGGGATAAAATAAAAGAATTTATGTAGAAAATCTTAAAAAAACCTTTACTTTCAATGAAAGAATTGGTATACTTCATTTCGCAAGCTGAGTTTTGGATCTTTGAGTTGTAATGGAAATAAACACTGGTTGACAAACTGGTGTTTGATATTATAATTATAATAGGACAAGCAAAAAGACCGAAAAAATAAAGAGAAAAATTAAAAAGAAGGTCTTGACTTTAAAATAACTATTAAGTATATTTCCATTGCTTAATTTGATAAACACCTTGAGAAAAGGTTTTTACCTTTGCTCAAGGTTTTTTAACGCAACATTCGATCTTTGAAAGATAAATAGCATTGGTAAGGGGAGAGCTCCCGTGATTCCTAATAGAACTTAACTATTTTAATATAGTTAATCACGGAGGGTTTGATCCTGGCTCAGAACGAACGCTGGCGGCGTGTCTTAAGCATGCAAGTCGAGCGAGAATCTATTCGTTGTCTGGTTCGCCAGACTTCGAATAGAGGAAAGCGGCGAACGGGTGAGTAACACGTGGGTAACCTGCCCTCAGATGGGGGATAGCCCTAGGAAACTAGGGGTAATACCGCATAAAATCGTTCTATCACAAGATGGAACGATTAAAGGCGCCCTCTGCTTTGCAAGGTGCCGTCTGAGGATGGGCCCGCGGCCTATTAGCTAGTTGGTAGGGTAATGGCCTACCAAGGCGACGATGGGTAGCCGGCCTGAGAGGGTGTTCGGCCACATTGGGACTGAGATACGGCCCAGACTCCTACGGGAGGCAGCAGCTAAGAATATTCCGCAATGGGCGAAAGCCTGACGGAGCGACGCCGCGTGGGGGATGAAGGCCTTCGGGTTGTAAACCCCTTTTCACAGGGAAGAATAAGATCGGGAGTAACTGCCCGATCGATGACGGTACCTGTGGAATAAGCCCCGGCTAATTACGTGCCAGCAGCCGCGGTAATACGTATGGGGCTAGCGTTGTTCGGATTCACTGGGCGTAAAGGGCGTGTAGGCGGCAGAGCAAGTCGGGTGTGAAATCTCAGGGCTTAACCCTGAAACTGCACTCGAAACTGTTCTGCTAGAGTACCGGAGAGGGAGACGGAATTCCTGGTGTAGGGGTGAAATCTGTAGATATCAGGAAGAACACCGGTGGCGAAGGCGGTCTCCTGGCCGGATACTGACGCTGAGGCGCGAAAGCTAGGGGAGCAAACAGGATTAGATACCCTGGTAGTCCTAGCTGTAAACGTTGTGCACTAGGTGTAGGTGGGGTTACCCATCTGTGCCGGAGCTAACGTATTAAGTGCACCGCCTGGGGAGTATGCTCGCAAGGGTGAAACTCAAAGGAATTGACGGGGGCCCGCACAAGCGGTGGAGCATGTGGTTTAATTCGATGATACGCGAAGAACCTTACCAGGGCTTGACATGCAGTCGACGGGGGCAGAGATGCTCCTTCCCTTCGGGGCGGCTGCACAGGTGCTGCATGGCTGTCGTCAGCTCGTGTCGTGAGATGTTGGGTTAAGTCCCGCAACGAGCGCAACCCCTACCCTTAGTTGCCATCAGGTAATGCTGGGCACTCTAAGGGAACTGCCGGTGACAAACCGGAGGAAGGTGGGGATGACGTCAAGTCATCATGGCCCTTATGCCCTGGGCTACACACGTGCTACAATGGCCGGTACAAAGGGTTGCAAAACCGCGAGGTGGAGCCAATCCCAAAAAGCCGGTCTCAGTTCGGATTGGAGTCTGAAACTCGACTCCATGAAGGTGGAATCGCTAGTAATCGTGGATCAGCACGCCACGGTGAATACGTTCCCGGGCCTTGTACACACCGCCCGTCACACCACCCGAGTTGGGGATACCCGAAGTCGCTATCCTAACCCGCAAGGGAGGGAGGCGCCGAAGGTATGCTCGATAAGGGGGGTGAAGTCGTAACAAGGTAGCCGTACCGGAAGGTGTGGCTGGATCACCTCCTTTCTAAGGAGAATCAGGAGCAAGACTCTCCTGCTCCTGTTCACCCAAAATGATCAAACTTGCTCTCCCCGCCGTGCTATTTATCATTCAAAGATCCTGGCAGTTGCTCAAAATCATTACATTGATATAGATAAAATATGGTCTTTGCCAGTAGCACTATGATGTGTTTCTGATACATCCTTTTTTAGGAAGCTGATAAATAGAAGTAATGTTGAGTGGTCTTTGAAAGGGATGTATGAAAAGGCCACCGACTGAATATCCAGGGCCTATAGCTCAGTTGGTTAGAGCGCACGCCTGATAAGCGTGAGGTCGGTGGTTCAACTCCACCTAGGCCCAATATTTAAAGGGCGCTTAGGGGGTGTAGCTCAGCTGGGAGAGCAACTGCCTTGCACGCAGTAGGTCAGGGGTTCAAGTCCCCTCACCTCCAAATAATGTTTTTATTGATAGTTCTTTATAAAATTGTTAAATTAAACTTTGCGATCTGTAAAAATTATATAGATTTACCGAAAACAGCGGTTTTAAGTCCGCGATTTTTCGGCGATCTTTGACAACAATCATTTAAGATTTAGGTTTATGTAAGAGTAAATAGGTAATCTTTACCAAAACAAAATGGATAAGCATGTAAAAATGCCTATCCTTAATTGAGCGCCAAAAAGCTGTTTGTTTAAGACCAATTCAAAGGAAACAGCAAGAAGGAAAAATAATAATATGGTCAAGCGACTAAGGGCGTGCGGTGGATGCCTAGGCGCTCACTGGCGATGAAGGTCGTGGTAAGCTGCGATAAGCCTCGGGGAGCTGCAAACAAGCTTTGATCCGGGGATCTCCGAATGGGGAAACCCGATGCGGCTAATCCCGCATCACTGCATCCTGAACACATAGGGGTGCAGGGCGACACTGGGGGAACTGAAACATCTTAGTACCCCAAGGAAAAGAAATCAAACCGAGATTCCCTGAGTAGCGGCGAGCGAAAGGGGAGGAGCCCAAACCTGTACAGTGTTAAAGGCCAGCTCCGTTGCTGTACAGGGGTTGTAGGAAGTAGGCTTCTGGTCAAGCTGGGGACCAGGCGAAGTTACAAAATCTCCTCCTAGGTGAATGGTACTGGAAAGGCCAACCAGAGAAGGTGATAGTCCTGTAACCGAAAGGAGAGAGATCTTCGTGCCTACTTTCCTGAGTACCACGGGACACGGGGAACCCTGTGGGAATCTGGGTGGACCACCATCCAAGGCTAAATACACGTGAGCGACCGATAGTGGACAAGTACCGTGAGGGAAAGGTGAAAAGTACCCCGGAAGGGTAGTGAAATAGTACCTGAAACCGCATGCCTACAAGTAGTGGGAGGGCTATATTCCGTCTTCGGACGGAAGATGCCTGACTGCGTACCTTTTGTAGAATGGACCGGCGAGTTACTCAGTGTTGCGAGGTTAAGGCATGGAAGTGCCGGAGCCGCAGGGAAACCGAGTCTGAATAGGGCGACTAGTAGCACTGAGTAGACCCGAAACCGAGTGATCTACCCATGGCCAGGGTGAAGCTGTGGTAACACACAGTGGAGGCCCGAACCCACTGAGGTTGAAAACTCAGGGGATGAGCTGTGGGTAGGAGTGAAAGGCTAACCAAACTCGGCGATAGCTGGTTCTCCCCGAAATAGCTTTAGGGCTAGCCTCTGGCGTTTACTTACGGTGGTAGAGCACTGAATGGACTAGGGCCCTTACCCGGGTACCAACTCCAACCAAACTCCGAATGCCGTAAGTTTAGAGCCAGGGAGTCAGACTACGAGGGATAAGCTCCGTGGTCGAGAGGGAAACAGCCCAGACCATCGTCTAAGGTCCCAAAGTATACGCTTAGTGGGAAAGGAGGTGGAACTGCTTAGACAGCCAGGAGGTTGGCTTAGAGGCAGCCATCCTTTAAAGAGTGCGTAATAGCTCACTGGTCGAGTAGTTCCGCGCCGAAGATGTAACGGGGCTAAGCGTATCACCGAAGACATGGGTGTCTTCTATCTGCGGATAGAAGGTGCGGTAGGGGAGCGTTCTGTATGCCTGTGAAGGTCGACCGTGAGGACGGCTGGAGGTATCAGAAGTGAGAATGCCGGTATGAGTAACGATAAGTCGGGAGAGTAACCCGACCGCCGAAAGCCCAAGGGTTCCTGGGTAAAGTTAATCTGCCCAGGGTTAGTCGGCCCCTAAGGCGAGGCTGAAAAGCGTAGCCGATGGGAAACAGGTTCATATTCCTGTACCACCTTTATAGCGTTTGAGCTATGGGATGACGCAGGAGGGGAAGTCGAGCGGGGCGTTGGTTGTCCCCGTTTAAGCCTGTAGGCTGGTAGCCTAGGCAAATCCGGGCTGCCATAAGCCGAGGGGTGAACAAGAGCCAAGCTACGGCAAGGCGAATTCGACGGAACCACACTGCCGGGAAATAATCTCTATGCGAGCTATAAGGGTGACCGTACCAAAACCGACACAGGTGGGCGGGGTGAGTATCCTAAGGCGCTCGAGAGAACCCTTGCTAAGGAACTCGGCAAATTGCCTCCGTAACTTCGGGAGAAGGAGGGCCTGGTCTGGTTAAGCCCCTTGCGGGTTTCAGCTGGGCTGGGTCGCAGAGAATAGGCCCAGGCGACTGTTTATCAAAAACACAGGTCTCTGCTAAGTCGCAAGACGACGTATAGGGACTGACGCCTGCCCGGTGCTGGAAGGTTAAGGGGAGGGGTTAGCCTGCTTCGGCGGGCGAAGCTCCAAACCGAAGCCCCAGTAAACGGCGGCCGTAACTATAACGGTCCTAAGGTAGCGAAATTCCTTGTCGGGTAAGTTCCGACCTGCACGAATGGCGTAACGGTCTGGGCGCTGTCTCAGCAAGGGACTCGGTGAAATTAAACTATCGGTGAAGATGCCGATTACCTACGGCGGGACGGAAAGACCCCGTGAACCTTTACTGTAGCCTGGTATTGGAATCTGATGTGGCATGTGTAGGATAGGTGGGAGGCTGTGAAGCCGGGACGCCAGTTCCGGTGGAGCCGCCCTTGAAATACCACCCTTGTCACATTGGGTTTCTAACTGCTTTCCGTTATCCGGAAGCAGGACAGTGCTAGGTGGGCAGTTTGACTGGGGCGGTCGCCTCCTAAATGGTAACGGGGGCGCGCGAAGGTTCCCTCAGCACGGTCGGAAATCGTGCGTAGAGTGCAAAGGCATAAGGGAGCTTAACTGCGAGACACACAGGTCAAGCAGGTGCGAAAGCAGGCCTTAGTGATCCGGCGGTTGCGTGTGGAAGCGCCGTCGCTCATCGGACAAAAGGTACTCCGGGGATAACAGGCTTATCTCCCCCAAGAGTTCACATCGACGGGGAGGTTTGGCACCTCGATGTCGGCTCATCGCATCCTGGGGCTGAAGCAGGTCCCAAGGGTTTGGC
>JALXDB010000490.1 GCA_026990615.1 Spirochaetota bacterium | reverse complement strand
AAATGGCTTAAAATTTTTACCTACACCTTTTCTACTCTAATTTTCATTCTTATCCTGTTTATATTTATTACAAATTACCTGAACAATCCTCCAAGTAATATGCCAAAGGGGATTTTCGAAATTAAAAAAGGCGAGAACGTTTATAGTATAGCTCAAAGATTGAAGGACGGAAGCTATATAAAATCGAAATTTTATTTTATTACTCTGGTTAGAGTAAAAAATCTCTCTACAAAAATTAAATCAGGTCACTACATGATCAACACGGGAGAAAGCTGCAGTAGAATTATAGAGAAATTTGTAAAAGGGGAGTCGATAACAATAAAATTTACAATTCCCGAGGGTCTTACGAGTAAACAGATTGCTGAGCTTCTTGATAAACTTAAAATAGTAAATAAGGATGAATTTTTAAAGGAGTGTAGCAATCCCGAGATAATTAAAAAATACAATATTCCGTTTAAAACTTTAGAGGGATTTCTATTCCCGGATACCTATATAATTTCAGAAGATTACAGTGCAAGACAGATAGTTGAGCTGATGGTTAAAAGATTTTTTTCAGAACTAAAGAAATTGTCTTTTACGGATTATACTGCCAATCAGTTGAAGACGATAGTGATTATAGCTTCTCTTGTAGAAAAAGAGGCTAAAGTAGATTCAGAAAGACCGATTATAGCGGCTGTTTTTTATAATCGTTTAAAACGCGGAAAGCGGCTTGAATCATGCGCTACAGTACAGTATGTACTTGGTAAAACCAAGGAAAGATTGCTTTACAGAGATTTAAAAATAAAATCACCTTATAATACGTATCTTCACAGGGGTCTACCTCCTGGCCCAATTTCAAATCCCGGTGGTAAATCTCTTCTTGCAGCTATACATCCTGCAAAAGTTGACTACCTTTATTTTGTATCAAAACATGACGGAACTCATTATTTTTCTAAAACGTACAGCGAACATCTAAAGGCTATAAAAAAATACAACAAATTTAACAGGGTTGGAGTGCAATCAAAATAGATATTAAAGCTGATGTCAAATTTTCAATTCAAGTTCAATTAATGTTAAGATTTGTATTCTAAAAATAGGGAGTAATTAATAATAAAACTAGAATTACGACCCATAAGTAAATATTTTTGATAAATAAAGAAATTATTTAGACTTTTGAACGTTTAAAAATACAATAGGAAACTTACATATAATATAGAAGTTATAATAATTATAAACATTTAATATTTATTATCAGTGTATAAAATATAACAACATTTTATCGAGAGTATAGTTTCTAAAATTGAAAATTATATCAATTTTTACTTTTTTACTTGACTTATTGAGGTATATTTTAATTATATTATAGCTTGTGCTATAATATACCCTGGCGTAAATAGCTGTATAAAGGTATTTTAAAATATCTTTTAAGATCGGGTACCTTGTATATACCACCAGAAATAATAGAGAGTATTAAGGATCGTATAAATATTGTAGAGCTAATTTCTGAATACGTAAACCTTAAAAAATCTGGTAGAAATTACAAAGGACTGTGTCCTTTTCACAAAGAAAAAACTCCTTCATTTGTCGTAAACGAAGAGAAAGGAATCTTTCATTGCTTTGGCTGCGGTATTGGAGGCAACATATTCACATTCCTGATGAAGATACGTGGAATTACCTTCCCGGAAGCGGTAAAAGTACTTTCAAGAAGAGCCGGAATAAAAATAGACGATCGCTATACAAAAAAATCTAACGAATTAGACAATAAAAAGAGTTACCTTTTCGATGTCAATAGAAAAGCTGCTGAATTCTATAGAGAAGTTCTACATTCGGCGAAAGGAAAAGCTGCTCTGAAATATCTTTTTAATAGAGGACTCAATGATAGAGTAATAGAAACATATAACCTTGGATATGCTCCAGATGGATGGAATAACCTTATAAATTATATGAAAAGTAAAAAGGTGGGGGCAGAAATATTGGAGCAAATCGGCCTGGCTGTCAAAAATAAAAACAATACAGGATATTACGACAGGTTTAGAAATAGAATAATTTTTCCAATACAGGATACAATTGGAAGATTTATAGGTTTTGGGGGAAGAACCCTTGAAGATAATCCGGAAATCCCAAAATATATAAATACAAATGATAATGAGCTTTTTCACAAGGGCAAAAATCTTTACGGCTTCTACACCGCCGAGGCTGATATCCGTAAAAACAATTCTGTATATATTGTAGAAGGTTATATAGATGTTATCAAAATGTATCAATCTGGAATAAGAAACGTCGTGGCCCCACTAGGCACTGCTTTAACAGAAGATCAAGCATACCTCATTTCACGATATACAAAAAATGTATTTCTCTCCTTTGACCCGGATGAGGCGGGGGTCAAAGCAGCCGTAAGAAGTATCTACATTTTTCACAGGATAGGAATAGACCCGTTAATAATATCATTTCCCAGAGGTATGGACCCGGCCGATTTTTTTAATACCTACACCAGTGATGATTTTGAATACATTGTTAGCAGCGCTTCTTCCGGAACTGAATTCCTGGTCAGACATATCGTTAATGGTGAAAAAGAATTATCGGCCCAGCAAAAACTCTCTATTATAGAACAATCCTATGATTTCTACTCAAACATGGGAGATGAGGTCCTAAAAGAAGATTTTATAAAAAGGCTATCAAAAGCTCTGGATACTTCAAAAGAAACTGTTCTAAGGGAATACCAATCGATCAAAAGGCCGGCATACACATTTACAGGAAACTTTAAGGAACGTAAAAAGATAGAGACACATCGAACAGGCGCTACATCGGTTGAAAGAAATGAAAAAATAGGAAAATTAGAAGCAAAAAACAGAATCAAGAAAGAGTTTCATCTTCTACTTTTACTATTAAATAATCCTGAATATCTGGATATTGCAACTTCAAGGTTGAACAGTGAGCATTTTATAGGCAAATGGACAAAAAAATTGTGGAGCATAATTGAAAATCTAAATGAAAAGGGTAATATTGATCTCACTTTTGTTATGACGTTTATCGATGATGAAGATTTTGCAAATTATCTGAGCGGAAAACTATTGGATGAATCGCTTAATATC
>JALXDB010000489.1 GCA_026990615.1 Spirochaetota bacterium | reverse complement strand
TAGGAACCCATTGCAATAATCTGTCTCTGTTCATTATTTAAATATATTGCCTCGGGGACATACCCGCGCGACCTTCTGATAAGAACCGGGGAATCTTCAACAACCATCGTCACCGAATCATCACACGGCCTTGCAATCCTTCTGTTGTTCAAAAGCAGGGCATCGGCTATACCATTTAGATCTGTAAATGCCTCTTCATTTTTGTACACCAGGGGCTCTTCGGATATGTTGGCACTTGTCATGATCAGAATTTCAGGCCCTTTTCGCATTATGATATGGTGAAGTGGTGTATAGGGGAGCATTAAACCGAGATAATCGGTATCCGGTGCGACACTAACTGGGATAAAAGGTATATCCTCCCTTTTCTTTACCAGGACTATGGGCCTTCTCCTCGATGTTAAAAGATTCTCCTCTTCTCTGTTAATATAACAGTATCTTCTGGCTGTTTCCAGATCACGAACCATAAGCGCAAAGGGTTTGGCTGGCCTTCGTTTTCTTTCTCTTAAACGAATTACTGTTTCTTCATTACGTGGGTAAAGGGCAAGATGGAATCCTCCGAGTCCTTTAATGGCAATAATCTTTCCTCCGTTTAGGAGTTCAACAGATTTATCAATTGCTTCATCTCTTTTATAAACAGTCCCAACATCAGTATTCTTATAAACAGGATATACAAGTTCAACATGAGGACCGCAGACATGGCATGCATTCGGCTGAGCATGGTACCTTCTATCCAAGGGGTCCTCGTATTCACGCATACACTCATCACACATGGGGAATTCACTCATGGTAGTATTTTTTCTGTCATAGGGAATAGCTTCTATAATCGTAAATCTTGGTCCACAGTTAGTACAGTTGATAAACGGATACATAAATCTTCTATCACCTGGATCAAAAAGCTCTCTCAAACAGTCATCACATGTAGCAATATCAGGGGAAATTGGTGTAAACCCCTCGTTATCAGCACTGCTCTTTACAATCCTGAACTCCTTAAAACCGGAAGGGTCTATATATTCGATGTTCTTTTCATCTATTCTTGCAAGAACCGGCGGATTTTCATAAAGTTCCCTGTAGAAAGACTCAATATTCTCTCTGCTACCCTCCGCAATTATTTCAACTCCCCTTGTATCATTCTTTACAGTTCCGTGTATATTGTACTTTTTTGCAATCCTGTATACATGAGGCCTGAAACCAACCCCCTGGACAATCCCTTTAAAAGTGATTCTTGCTGCTCTGATTACACCGCTGTTTTCCATCTTCACATGAATCTCATTTAATTAGTAAGATTTATATTTAATTTTTGCTAAATCATCATTAAAAATACTTAAATTCAGTAAAAACAGAAATTTATAATTTATTTTATTATTTTTTAAAATTATATCTTGACAAAATCTTAAAATCATATTAAGTATTTAATGTCAAATTGATAGTTGTTAATTTTTTAACTATTATTTGTCATTACGATGTGAAAATAATCTCGCTATTTGACGGGGTCAAGAGTATTAAAACAATTTTATATAATTTCACTTATGATCCAAAAGGAGTCAGACATGGGAGAAACAAAGACTAAAGTTATTAAAGAGGTAATTCTTCCAAAAAGAAAATTACCCGAGCTTTTTGAAAAACTCCTTCCAGATTACGACATCTATGGACCTGTTCAGAAAGCAAAGGAAGATGCTTACGAGATTGCTCCAGGAGTCGACAGGAAAACCCTTGATTTAAAAAAGAAGCTGAGGGGAAATGATTTCCAGAAAGTGGAATCTCCCGATGAACTCAATCTGGAGTACACCACAACAGTAACTTCTCTAAAAAAATTCTTTCTTCCGCCGGTTGAAGACCTTGTAAAGTTCGAACTGCAGAACGTCAAACTCAAAGATGTAAAAGAGGCTGAAGAGCAGATCAGACCGTTCATACTTTTCGGCGTTCATCCATGTGATATGCAGGGAATACTCAGGTTGGACTACTCATTTATTAAAGGCAATCCAGAATCAAACTACCTTTCTAAAAGGGAAAAATCTGTTATTGTTGGCGTCAACTGTGTTCCCGATGAGTACTGTTTCTGCGAAGCGGTCAATGCTCAGGTCTACGATGAAGGCTACGATCTGTTCTTTACAAACATTGGCCAAAGTTTCTACGTAACTGTTTACACTGAAAAAGGAAGAGAAATAATCGATCTTGTTGAAACTGAAGAAGTAACTGATACAGATGTAAAGGAAAAGCAGAAAGCGATTGAGAGAAGCAGAAGTATTGAAGGAAGTGAGCAATTCAAACCCGACTATCACAATATGCCCCTGCTCTGCAAAGCTGGAGACAGCCTGCCATTCTGGGACGAAATAGGTAACAGGTGCTTTTCATGTGGTACGTGCAATCTTGTTTGTCCTACATGTTATTGCTTTGATGTTGAAGACGTAATGAACATCAACCTTAAAGAAGGCGCCAGGAAAAGATTCTGGGATGGCTGCCAGCTTGAGGGTTTTGCTGCTGTGGCCGGAGGAGAAAACTTTAGAGCCTCAAGAACCAACCGGAATAAACACAGATTTTACAGAAAGTTTCTATACCTTATGGAAGAGTACCAAAAACCTTTCTGTGTTGGATGTGGAAGGTGTGGAAGGCAGTGCGTAGCGGACATAAACATAATTGAAACATCCAATCTGTTATACGACAACGTTGAAAAAATTTAAGGGGGAAAAGATGGCAATAATTACATCTAAATATGAAAAAAAATCCTTATACCTTCCAACAAAAGCCAGAATCAAAAAGGCAGAACAGCTAACAGAGCTTGAAAAGTTTTTTGAAATACAGATGGAGGATGGAAACCAGTTTTCCTATGACCCGGGCCAATTTGTAATGGTCTCTGTTTTTGGATACGGAGAAGCCCCGATCTCCATTTCATCGACACCTACAAAAAAGGATGGATTTGAACTATGTGTTAGAAGAGTCGGCAGGGTTACAGAGGCTCTTCACCGATTAAAAGAAGGAGATGTTATAGGCATAAGGGGGCCATTTGGGAAAGGATTCAATACAGAGGAATTGAAAGGAAAAGACCTTCTCTTTATTGGCGGGGGAATTGGAATAGTACCTC
>JALXDB010000488.1 GCA_026990615.1 Spirochaetota bacterium | reverse complement strand
ATTTTTTTAACAAAATCGTAAGATTTTTAATAATTATTTCAAACCGTACTCGTCAATCTTTCTGTGAAGAGTTTTTCTACCTATTTTCAATATTTCAGATGCCTTTGTTTTATTCCCCCCGGTATTTTCCAGAGTAAACTGTATAAGCCTCTTCTCAGCTTCCTGTAGACTTATACCTGCCGGAAGTTTAAGGTACGACTCCTCCTCTTTAGAGAGTATATATGGGGGAAGGTCCTCTTCAGTAATCACTTTATTTTTAGTCAAAACAACTACACTCTCTATCACATTTCTAAGCTCCCTGACATTGCCCGGCCAGTTGTAGGACATCAAAGCCTGCAAAGCTCCATTTGTAATACCTTCAATTTCTTTGTTGTTCTCCCTTGAAAATTCCTCAATAAATTTATGTACAAGGAGGGGAATATCATCTTTTCTCTCTCTGAGAGGGGGAACAAATATCGACACAACGTTTAATCTGTAGTATAGATCCTCCCGGAAATTCCCCTTTTTAACCTCTTCCCTTAGGTCTTTATTGGTTGCTGAAATAATTCTAACATCGACCTTTATGGACTCTTCACCTCCAACTCTTACAAATTCCCTTTCCTGAACTACCCTTAAAAGTTTAACCTGCATCTGAAGTGAAAGTTCTCCTATTTCATCTAGGAAGATTGTTCCACCGTTTGCCAGCTCGAATCGCCCTCTTTTTCTTGCGATTGCTCCCGTAAAAGCACCTTTCTCGTGTCCAAAAAGCTCACTTTCCAGCAGGGTTTCAGGAATTGCAGCACAGTGAACCTTAATATACGGCTTATCCCTGCGCGGGCTGTTGTGATGTATGGCGTCTGCTATCATCTCTTTTCCGGTACCGCTCTCCCCGTATATCAATACGTTAGCCCTAGACGGAGCAACAAGCTCAATTGTTTCAAAAACCTTTTTCATAGCCGGGCTTTTGCCTATTATATTCTCAAAAGAATACTTCTGTTTTAACTGCTTGAGGAGCTCTCTATTCTGTCTCTTTAGAGATGAGTTTTCAAGCGCCCTCTTCACAACCAAAGAGAGCTTATCTATATTTAAAGGCTTTGTTATAAAATCGTATGCTCCCCTCCTCATCGCTTCGACTGCATTTTCAATCGTCCCATGGCCGGTAAGAACAATAACCGGTATATGAGGGTATTTCTGGAGGGTTTCCTTCATCAATTCCTCTCCTGTAACCTTGGGCATCTTCAAATCTGTAATCAGGAGATCTATATCCTCTTCATCAAGTTTTTTAAGCGCCTCTTCACCGTCGGCAGCAACTTCTACATCATAACCGTCAAGAGTTAGAGCTCTTTTCAAACCGTTTCTGATGTTCTCTTCATCATCTACTATCAGCAACTTGGGTTTCATTTTTCACCTCGTAAGTTAATAGCTTTTTGCGTTTCTCATAAACGGGGAGTTTAATTGTAAATATGGTTCCCTTTCCCTCCTTACTTCTCAATCTTATATCACCACCCAGTTCCTTAATAATTTTATAAACTATCACAAGGCCAAGCCCAGTACCGGACTTTCTGGTTGTAAAATAAGGCTCAAATATCTTCTGCATCAGGTGTTCAGGAATACCCTCGCCATTATCAGCTATATGGACAAGCACATCTCCCGAAATATCTTCTTCGGTTTTTATTTTAATCTCGCCATTTTCATGGTTTATTGCCTGCATGGCATTCTTTATTATATTTAACAGAGCCTGATGCAGATACTTCGGATCCACCATGATCAATGGAAGATTATCATCCAGATCAAGGGTGACTTTTATCCCTTTCTGCTGAAGCTCATATTTTAAAAAATCCACCGTATCCAGTATAAGATTATTAATATTCTCTTTTGAAAGAGTTATGCTCATTGGACGCACAGCAAACAAAAAATCCTGAACAATAGAATTCAACCTGTCTATCTCTTCTTTGATAATTGAAATCATCTTTTCTATACTCTCTACCCTTTCACTATCCCCGATTTGCTCTTTTATCAGCCTCATCTCTTTTTTCAAAAGCTGGATATGAATATCAATGGAAGTAAGCGGATTTTTTATCTCATGAGCCACACCTGCTGAAAGAGTAGTTAAAGCTGCAAGACTTTCTGCTCTCCTCAGCTGTATCTCTCTCTGTCTCTTCTCTGTTATATCAACTAAAATGATAATATGGCCAAGGTATCTGTCATCATCTTTTAAAGGAAGTACACTAACCAGAAAGGTTTTGTCTTTAGAGGCTACATGAACTTCTCTGTCTATAATTTTCTTTTCATCGGCAATACCCTCTTCAATAACCTCTTCGATTTCAGGGTCAAACTTGCACTCACAGAGCTCTCTGTTCAAAACCTTCTGTTTTGGAACCGATATAAAATCCTCCATTGCTCTGTTGATTAAAATAACCTTCTTTTCCCAGTTAGTAACAATTACACCTTCTATCATAGAATCAAATACTATCCTGTACAGCTCTTTTTCCGCTGAAAGTTCACGAATTATTTCCTTGATCTTCTCTTTATCGAGTTTGTCAATCTTTTCAAATACTTTCTGGATAAATCCTGAAAATTCCATTTTCAAATCCATATACCGAATTACGACTCTTAATAGAGTTCGTTTAAAACAAAGTTAAAAAAACTCAGCTCCCTGTTCACATTGGTATCTCTCAGGTTCACTTTTTCATCATAAAGTTTTTTAAGTCTATTTTCAATATAATAAATTTTTTGTATTTCTGGCCCTCCAATTTTCTTTATCTCAGAAGATAGCGAATCGATCAAATAGTTGAGTATCTTCTCTTCATATGACTCTTCCAGTATTTCTGAAACAATCTTTACTAAACGATCATAATTATCCCTGTTTAAGCTGAGTTCCTTTAAAAAATAAAGCAATCGATCATCCTCAGTTTCTTCCAACTCTGCATCAGCAAACTCCCTCTTATAAATTGAACATAACCTCTTTTTCTCCTCCACTCTATTGAGCTTCAAAAATCTGTAAACACCTGATCTTGAAAGTATGGTTGGTTTTATCCTCTTCCGATCAACTGCTGTCATAATAATAACCGTGTTTGCAGGAGGATCCTCTGATATTTTTAGAAAACTGTTTGCTGATTCTTCGTTC
>JALXDB010000487.1 GCA_026990615.1 Spirochaetota bacterium | reverse complement strand
ATCTGTAATAGATTAAAAGAGTGTAATTAAAAGTTATGGAAAAAGTTGAAGCTGATAGTACTAAACTTGTAAAAATTGAAAACTTTGAGGGCCCCTTTGACCTTTTGCTTTTTTTAGTAAAAAACTCCAAGATAAATATAGAGGACATTGTAATATCCGATATAACTTCCCAGTTTCTCTCCAAACTTAAATACGAAAACCCCCTTGATATCGAACTTTACTCCAATTTTGTTCTGACAATCTCCATGCTTTTGTATATTAAATCACGTTCTCTTCTTCCCATCGATATACATCTTGATGAAGAAATTGACGAAAGAACCAGAATAGCCGAGGGTCTCATAGAATACAGAGTATATAAAAAAGCCGCAGAGGTGCTGAAAAACCAATTTGAAAATGAAAAAGTCCTAATTAGAAAGGATATCCAGTTAAGGCTGGATTTTAAAGATGACGAAAACTGGGAAGAAATGTCAATTGTAGAATTAATCATGGCATTCTCTAAAATTGCCAAGGAAGTAGATACATCTATATTTAAAGTATTAGAAATAGAAAAGATTTCAATTGATGATAAGATCGATGAGATAACAGATTATCTTCTAAAGAATGAATCTATTATGTTCAGTTCACTATTTACTGATAATATAACAAAATATGAGCTAATAATAACATTTCTTGCTATACTTGAGCTTGTAAAAATGGAAAAGATAATTATACTTCAGCATAGACTATTTGGCGATATAAAGATAATAAGAAGAAGAAATTAATCACAGTACAATCTTTTGTAAACAACGGTAGAATCATGAGATTAACCCTGAATGATCAGATAATAGAATCTATTTTATTTCTTGAAAATAAACCCGTGGGGATAAACAAACTTAAAGAAATATCTGGTTTAAAAAAAGAAGAGATAATCAAATCAATTGATAATATAAACGCAATTTTGGATATGGTTGGATCGCCCCTAACAGTAATAAAAAACGATAAAAATGATTTTCACCTAACTGTTAGGGAGAATCTTTATGAACATCTAAAAGACTACTACGATTCGAGAAAAAAAATAAAACTTTCCCAGCAGGCAATTGAGACTCTCGCTATAATTGCATATAAACAACCGATAACTAAGATCGAAATCGAAGCAATAAGAGGAGTTCAGGTTGGCCATGTTATAAAACAACTTCTTGAATACGGATTAATTAAAATTACAGGGAAAAGAAATTCTCCCGGCAAACCGATTCTATACGGAACAACTGATAAGTTCCTTAAATATTTCGGCCTTTTAAGTCTAAAGGACCTACCTCCAATAGAGGAATTCGACAGGTTATAGAAAGCTTTAATAAAAGTATTAGATGGAAAAGATAAGGCTTCAAAAACTGATAGCCAGATATGGATATTGCTCAAGAAGAAAGGCAGAGGAATTAATCAAGGAGGGAAGAGTTAAAGTCAACGGTAAAACAATATCTGTCCTGGGAACTAAAGTTCCTATTGATTCTATAATTGAAGTAGATGGTAAAATAATAAACAGACAAATAAAGAAGATATATATTGCTCTTAATAAACCCCCTGGTTATCTCTGTACAAGGTCTGACGATTTTGGCAGAAAAACTATTTTTGATCTCATTGATAAAAATCTCCTTAAAGAGGGTATTTTTAGTGCAGGAAGGCTTGATTTTTATTCAAGAGGATTGATCATTCTAACAAATGACGGGAAATTCGCCAATTACATTACCCATCCATCCAATAATATATTAAAAGAATACATTGTAACTCTTGATGGTAATATACCATTACATTCCATTGAAAGCTGGAAATATGGAGTAGTTATCGCTGGAGAGATGTATAAAATACACGACTATGAAATAATTAGCAGTAACAAAGCTCGAATTATTTTAAACGAAGGAAAAAAAAGAGAAATTAGAATTCTGTTTAAAAGTATCGGTCTGAGTGTGATTGATCTTTTGAGGATAAAAATCGGGAATCTATCTCTTAAAAACCTGAAGGAGGGGGAATACAGACTTCTGGAAGAGGAGGAAATAAAATCTAATTTTTACAATGGACATTAACTGTATTATTGATTATAATCTTTTTAATTTTCAATAAAATATTTTTTGATTAAAGGATAATTATTGTTATCTTATAACATAAATTCGTTATTTTTAATTTTCTTTATCATGGAGAAGCGGTGATCATTGCAATTGACGGACCCGCCGGGGCCGGTAAGAGCACTATCGCAAAAAAATTGGCCAAAATTCTTGGTTTCACCTATCTCGATACAGGTGCAATGTACAGAGCATTCACTCTTTATGTTCTAGAGAATAATATTCCATTAGAAGATCTTGATAAGATCAAAGAAGCGCTTAATAATTTTAATTTATCCTACAGAGATGGAAAAATATACCTGGACAACAGAGATGTATCAAAAGATATAAGAACAGATCCTGTGACTCGTAATGTAAGCTACATTTCAAGTCTTGGTTTTGTAAGAGAAAAAATGGTTGATTTACAGAGGAAAATAGGAAAAAATATAGATATTGTTGTTGAAGGCCGGGATATTGGGACAGTAGTATTTCCCAATGCTGACCTAAAAATTTACCTTGATGCTTCTGTTGAAGAAAGGGCTAAGAGAAGAATCAACGATTCGAATGATAGTTCAAAAGCATCCTCTATTGATGAAATGATAAAAAAAATCAAGGAAAGAGATGAGTACGACAGCAATAGGGAGATATCTCCTTTAAGAAAAGCTGATGATGCGATATACCTTGACTCTACTAATCTTAGTATAGATGAAGTCTGTAATTTTATTTTAAATAAAATCAAGAAAATTAATCCAGGAGTAATTGAATATGGAAAACAATGATCTTCAGAGTGATCCAAGACTGCCCGGAGATCCGGTATCCGGTGGAAGCACCGGAAATGGTGGTCCTAAAACCGAAAATGTTTCTGTTTCGGCAGTTGAAACCGGGGCATATAAACAAGAAGCTTCCTCAGCAGAAAATCTTGCCAAAGATTCCTCAAAAAATAATGAAGTAGATGATGAGAAAGTTGAAGATAAATTAGGAGAAAAAGATAAAGAAGAAATTGAAGAGTTTGATGAAAACCTTCTCGATAATATAAA
>JALXDB010000486.1 GCA_026990615.1 Spirochaetota bacterium | reverse complement strand
ACTGAGACAGCACCACCATTACCTGCAGTACTGTTAGCTTCAGATTTTTTGCTCCCAGCAGTTTCGCGGGCATATCCAATGTTCGAGGGCGCAGAATCCACGACTTTATCCGGACCTCTCAATCGTCCTTCCAGAGCCTCCAGCCTCTTTAATATCTCAGAAGGATGGATGATGTCCCTGTAATTTACCATCTTAATCATGGATATTTCAAAAAGGTACCTGGCAATTTCACTGTTTTTTGCATCGGAGTACAATCTTGAAAGGAGCAGCAGAATATTACTGATATCTCTGGGACTAAACCCGCCGGAAATTTCCCTCATTCTCTGCATATCCTCACCGGGTAAATCTATAACAGAAGATGATGAATCACCAAACTTTAACAGGTACATGTTTCTAAAGTACTCTATTAATCCGGATATTATTGTCTCTACATCTATTCCCTGGCCAATCAGCTCATCAATGATTTCAAAGCACTCCCTAAAATTACCGTCCCTTACCCCTTCTGCAATTCTGTGGTAAACCTCGTAACCGGGAAGGCCGAGTACAGCCAGTACATCTTCTACGGTTATTCTACCCTCTGAATATGAAATAACCTGGTCAAGCATCGATTCTGCATCCCTCATTGAACCGGTCGCACTTTTTGCAATCCAGAACAGGGCATTTTGATCATAGTCTATCTTCAGGTCTCCAAGAATTCTCCTTAGGTTATCAACTATCAAATTGGTTGGAATCGCCTTAAATACAAACTGCTGACATCTTGATTTTATTGTTGAAGGGACTTTGTGCAATTCGGTTGTGGCAAAAATAAAAACGACATGCTCTGGCGGCTCCTCAAGAGTTTTTAAAAGCGCATTGAAAGCCTCAGTTGTTAGCATATGAACTTCATCGATTATGTATATCTTGTAGCGTGCCGATGATGGAACAAATCTGACATTCTCCCTCAACTCTCTTATCCTGTCTATACCTCTGTTTGAAGCCCCATCTATCTCTATTAAATCCAGGGATGACCCTTCGTTTATCTCCCTGCAAAATCTGCATTTGTTGCAGGGAGTCGGGGTCGGCCCGTGTTCACAGTTAAGTGCTTTCGCCAGTATTCTTGCTGTGGACGTTTTACCCACTCCACGCATCCCGGAAAATAGATAGGCATGCCCTATCTTTCCCCTCTTAACTGCATTCTGAAGAGTTTTTGCGATATGCTCCTGTCCTACTAACTCTTCAAAGGTTTTGGGTCTGTACTTTCTTGCTGTAACGAGATATGCCATCGCCGTTCCACTTCTGATTGTAGGTTAATAATACTGCCGTTTATACTATGGCATCTGCCAAAAGGATATACTCTGTCTGTAATAAAAAGATACCATCGATTTTAATAATAATCATTTTGATGTGTTAATGCAAGCAGTATGAAATACAGGGCAAGAGAGAGAACAAGCAAAAATATCGATGAATAAAGGCCTTTAATCAAGGCCCGGCCATTACTCTATGCCACAAAAATAAAGAATTTTTTCAGAATTTCATAGGCGGCGGAATTATCCCGTAGCAGGAATTAACCTGTGCTGCTTTTAATACATTCTTTTACTTTTGTGGCAAACTCTGAGATATAAAATAATAATATATAATGAATTACACGTTATTTTTTATGGTTTTGAAAACATTATACTGGGTACTTTTTGAATCAAAATTAGAAACTCAAAATTGACCTTTTTACTTACACATATACTATTGAATATCTACTATTATGTATTTTTTGAATCAAAATTGAGAAGTTGATATTTGCCTTTTTAGCTGATTTAAACCTGCTCTTACTATACTCCATATACCTATACAAACAGAGCTCTCGAACAGAAAACTCTAATCTCTGACTTTAATCTCTGACCCTAATCTCCTCCGGGAGCCTTGATAGTTGGAGCTGTCGCTCCGATCTGTTCGCTAAACATAAGCTCACCGCTCCTTGCAACAATCTCGAACTTCTTTTTATCCTCTTCGCTGAAGGGACTGATGGAATAGTTGGGTAGTTTGTAATTTATCTTCTGGGGCAAAAACCACTCAAGCCTTTTTATTTTTCCATCCTTCTGCCACACAACTATAAAATTCTGATTATGGGTATTGTACTGGGGTCTGTATATCCTGTATTTGTCGCGCAATGCTGAAGGGAGGTAAAGATATTTAATCTTATAGTTATTATCAAGGTAAACTATTTTATAACCCTCTTTGTTGCTCTGAAATCCTATAACCTGAAATATATTTATAGTATATTCGCTTTTAGGGAGATCTCCCAGCCTTACAACATGCTGTGCGAATCCCGAGGCTGCACCGAACAACAGCAGTAGAATAACAAAGGTTATGACAAACTTTTTCATCATCTCCTCCATCCGTAACCGGCTAATTAATATTTTTTAATTTCATTTTAAAATACAAACAATATCCATTCAATACAATATTTAAAGAGACAATAATCTATTATATAATCGGCAATTCGCCTCCATATCTACATAATTATAGAACAATTATACAATAGTTTCAATATAAGTAATAATTTTATCTTTTAATAGATGAATTAATTTTTGTAGCAATAAACAATTTTTGATAATATATTATCATCCATAAAAATAGAAAATGATTGCATCTAAAATAAAGGAGAATCAAAATGGACATTTTTAAAAAAGCTTTCGATTACAACCTGTACGAAGAGTACCAGGAAAAAGGTCTATACCCCTACTTCAGACCGATAGAAACCGGAAGTGATACGGAAGTCTACATTAACGGCAAGAGAATGATCATGCTCGGTTCAAATTCCTATATGGGACTTACATTCAATGAAAAAACAATCAACGCGGCTGTAGAGAATGTTAAAAAGCACGGCACAGGTTGTGCGGGCTCCAGATTCTTAAACGGAACCCTGACACTGCATGAAGAGCTTGAAAAGAAATTGGCCGATTTCATGAAGAAGGAAAGGGCTCTTTTATTTTCTACGGGTATGCTAACAAACATAGGAGTACTATCAACGATAATTGGGAAGAATGATATAGTCTACATCGACAAGGCCGATCACGCTTCCATAATCGATGGTGTAAGGCTTTCATTCGGCAAAGTCGTTAAGTTCAAACACAACGATATGGATGATCTTAAAAG
>JALXDB010000485.1 GCA_026990615.1 Spirochaetota bacterium | reverse complement strand
ATTCAGAATGAAGCTCTCTTTTTTTTGAATCACTCATGGTTTCTCTTTCTTCGTTCCAGATCATCTTCCCTTCCTTTATCGAATTATTTAAATATTCATTTTTTAAAATAATACACAAATCTTAACAAAAACTCCACCAAATTAAATGTAGCTATATCAATATTTATAGACAAAATTGGGAAACAAATCAACAATAATTTACTGGAGTTCAAGTTTTTTCGATAATATTTGATTGACTATACCCGGATTAGCCTGGCCCTTCGTTTTTTTCATTACCTGTCCGACAAGATAACCAAAAGCTTTTTTCTTCCCACCTCTTATCTCTTCAACCACCTTTGGATTTTCAGATATGACCTCATCGATAACCTTCTCCAAAACATCTTCATCTGCGACCTGTTTTAGACCTCTGGCTTTAATTATCTCCCCTGCTTTCTTTCCTGTATCAGCCATTTCTGCAAAAACTTCTTTCGCTATCTTTCCCGTAATCTCGCCGCTATCTATAATCTCAAACAGCTCCCTGAGCATAACTGGTTTAACTTTAAAATCCTCTATTGGTATCTGCTTTTCCTTAATAACCTTCATCATTTCACTCAATATCCAGTTGGCTATCTTCTTTGGATTTTTGTAACCGGCTACAGCTTCTTCAAAATAATCAGCCAATTTTTTGGAGGAGCATAGATTCTCAGAATCATACTCCGTCAAACCGTACTGTTGCACAAACCTCTTCCGCTTTTCTTCCGGGAGTTCGGGTAGTTTCGCCCTTATCTCTTCTATCTCCTCTTTCTTTAGAACAACCGGTACAAGGTCAGGATCGGGGAAATACCTGTAATCGTGAGCTTCCTCCTTGGTTCTCATCGGCACGGTAGCATTTTTGCTCTGGTCAAACAGCCTTGTCTCCTGCTTCAGCTTTCCACCCGCCCGCAGTACTTTTATCTGCCTCTTAATCTCATACTCTAAAGCCCTCTTGACATTCGCAAAGGAGTTCATGTTTTTTATTTCATGTTTTACACCAAAATCTCTGCTGCCCATTTTCCTAACAGAAATGTTTACATCAACTCTGAGTTCTCCCTTCTCCATATTGCACTCGGAAACACCTATGTACTGCATTATCTCTTTTATTGCGATAAGATATCTATAAGCCTCTCCCGGTGTTCTTATATCCGGCTCGGAAACTATTTCAAGTAGCGGTGTACCGCATCTGTTTAAATCAATATAACTCGGACCTTTTGGATCTTCATCGTGGATGAGCTTCCCTGCATCCTCCTCCAGATGCGCCCTGGTAATACCAATCTTCTTATCCCTACCGTTGTCGTCCTTTATAATTACATAGCCATTTTTATTAAGGGGAAACTCATACTGGGATATCTGGTATGCTTTCGGCAGGTCAGGATAAAAATAGTTCTTCCTCGCAAACACGGAATACTCTGCAACTTCACAGTTCAGAGCAAGTCCTGCCAGTATGCCCTTTACCAGAGCCTCCCTGTTAAGAACGGGTAGTGCTCCTGGCAACCCGAGACAGACAGGGCATGTATGTGTATTCGGTCTATCGCCGAATTCGGTACTACAGCTACAGAATGTTTTTGTTTTTGTGTTTAACTGGACATGAACTTCAAGTCCAATGACAGCTTCATAGTTCATGCAGCACCCTCCTCGATTATCCTGGCGGCTCTAAATATATCCGCTTCATTAAAATGGTATGCTATAAGCTGTATTCCAATGGGAAGTCCATCTTCTGTTTTTCCGCAGGGTACAGATGCTGCCGGTAATCCGGCCAAATTCACCGGTACTGTGTAAATATCGGCCAGGTACATCTGCAATGGATCATCCAGCATCTTCCCTATTTCCCAGGCCGGTTTGGGAGAAACAGGTGTCACTATAATGTCCACACCACCAAAGGCACTCTTAAAATCTTCTCTAATAAGAGTCCTGACCTTCTGGGCCTTTAAATAGTAAGCATCGTAGTATCCCGAAGATAGTGTGTAGGTTCCAAGGAGTATTCTCCTCTTCACCTCCTCACCGAACCCCCTGCTTCTGTTCTCGCGGTAGAGCCTGTCGAGATCATCTGTTGAAACAAGTCTGGTTCCATATCTTATACCGTCGTATCTTGCAAGGTTGGATGATGCTTCGGCAGTTGCAATTATGTAATACGTTGCAATGGCATACCTTGTATATTTCAAACTTATCTTCTTTACCTCAGCTCCGGCGTTTTCCAGTATCTTTATTCCATATTCCACTGCCCTTCTAACTTCATTATCTAACCCTTCACCAAAGTATTCATCGGGTATACCAATCTTTTTACCCTTTATGCTTTGCCCCACATAATCCGAATATTTTTCATTCTTTACAGGAGCCGATGTCGAGTCTCTTCTATCGTAACCGGATATGGCCTCAAGCAGAATAGCTCCATCCAGAACTGTCTTGGTGATCGGACCTATCTGATCAAAGGAAGATGCATAAGCCACAAGTCCATACCTCGATACTCTGCCGTACGTTGGCTTGATACCAAAAACCCCGCACATACAGGCCGGCTGTCTTATCGAACCTCCAGTATCAGAACCCAGAGCTGCTATTGCCAGATTTCCTGCTACTGCAGCAGCAGCTCCGCCGCTTGAGCCGCCCGGAATCCTGTCCCTGTTGTGCGGATTTCTGACAATGCCGAAAGCGGAATTCTCGGAGGTAGACCCCATGGCAAACTCATCCATATTCAGCTTTCCAGCAGGTATACCGCCATTCTCTCTAATTAATTCCACAGCAGTTGCATCGTAAGGCGATTCGTAATCCTTCAGTATTCTGGAAGCACAGGTCGTCTTGGTGCCTTTCACATTGATGATATCCTTCACGGCAATAGGAACCCCATTGAGGAGAGACGGTGTTTTGTGGTTCAACCTGTAGTTTTCTATCTCAATCTTTAAATGATCCAAATCAAAGGAAATATAAGCATTTACAGGTTTATCGCTTTTCCTATCTGCTTCTATCGCAGATAGGATATCTCCGGTTATATCCTCAATACTAACATCTCCCTTTTTTATCATGTTCGAAGCTTCTTCCAGGGTCAGCTCATTAAGCCCCATATTAACCTCCGGTTATGGTTGATCAGATTCAGCCCAGTTCTAATGCTTAAAGCTATAT
>JALXDB010000484.1 GCA_026990615.1 Spirochaetota bacterium | reverse complement strand
GGCTTATTCCTTCTGATAGTGAAAAAAGTTAAAAATATTTCCTTAAAATTATTTTTGGAAAATTATTTTGGGCCCTACTGTGAAAAATTTTTTTGAATTTTTAAAGCTTTCCGAAGACACAAAAAAATCCTACATCTATCTGGTTAAATGGATATTTATTTCTATACTATCCGGCATAATCGGTGTGATTGTAGTTCATACTTTTGCCTACCTGTTGAAAAAAGCAAACAGTGTAGCTTTAAAAACTGCAATTCCTATATTTCTTTTCCCTTTAGTAGGTGCTGTTATTAACGGGCTATTGATCTACAGAATCGAACCGGGAGCACAGGGGGAAGGAATACCCTCTTACATAAAAGCTCTAAGAAACAACAGGGGGATTCTAAATCCCAAAGTTACGATATTTAAGTATTTTGCAGGACTTGCAACGCTGGCTACATTTGGAAACGGCGGAATTGTTGGTCCCGTTGGACGAGTATCTGCAGGAATAACCTCCTTTATTGCAGGCAAATTGCAAAAACTGGGATTCAACTCAGAAGACATACGAACAGCAACAATCTCAGGAATGGCCGGAGCCGTGGGCACAATCTTTCACTCATCTGTTGGTGCTGGCATCTTCGCCGTTGAGATAATCCAGAAGGATAAAATGGGATACAAGGACCTTTTTCCGGCCATCCTATCAAGTTCCTCTGCAGTTTATTTCGCAAAAGCCTTTAATTTTGGTTCATTCTACAAGTTTAGCGTTATAAATGAATTCATGGATTTAAAAATGATTGGCTGGCTGCTCCTTGTCGCGGTATCGGCAGGGCTGCTGGGCGGGTTCTATACGTGGCTCTATAGCTGGATAGCAAATCTGCTAAAAAGGGAAAGCGGTTCTATTTTAATCAAGGTCATAACCGCTTCTATCGTCGCATCAGCACTATCCTGGCTGATAAATCCTTATCTTCTCGGAACAAGTTCAAACTTTATGCATGCTATACTGTTAAGGGACCTCTCTATTCTCAGGGGGAATCTTCCTTCATCAATACCTGTATTCATTACCATTATTGTTATGCTTCTAGTTAAAGCCGTAAGCAACTGTATAACCGTGGGCTCAGGAATGAGTGCGGGGTTTACAGGCCCCGCTGCAATTCTCGGTATGCTTCTTGGTTTCGCTTTTGCCGAATTTCTGGGTGTTGACAATTCCACATCAACCCACTATGCGTTTATAGCAGCGGGATTTACCGGTGTGCTGGCAAGCAGTATGAATATTCCGATAGCAGCATCTGTAATGGCCATTGAAATTTTTGGCCTCTACTACAGCCTGCCTGTCGGTCTGGCGGCCGTTATAGGTTTTCAAATAACACGAAACAAAACAATATACGAATACGCCGTTAAAGAAATATCCACCGATTGAATTATCCTGAAATATTAAGCTACAAGAATAGAATATTTCAAAACTATGCCAATTCTAAAAAGCATGCCAGTTCGAATCAACTTTTGGAAAAGGCTATCTGTTATTAATAGTATCAATAGCTCAAACTATAAGCCTGGGATGATGCTATAACCCATCCAGTTGGGTACGGATTTGCAACAACCCTTCTGATACGGCACTTTACTATATTCATCAACCAATGGAACGGACTATATTTATTGCAAATAAGTTCAATATTGTTTCCTCAGTTAATCCTCTCAGATAATTACTCCTTCGGTGCGTAGTAGCATCTTTTTGGAGAATATACAAGGTCCTTTTCTCTCAATGATTTTATAATCTTCGAAACCTCTTTGCTGTCAATACCGGTGATTTTTGCAACATCACCCGGTCTTACAGGTTTTCCTGCACTCTTCATTGCTTCAAGAATTTTGCTTTCTTTCTCTTCCATAACTGTCTCCTCCATATTGACAATAAACATTACTTAGTATAATACAGTATTATAATAGTATTATTATTATATTAATATCATAATTATAATAAATTAAAATTGATCGGTCAAATATATGTAGATTTCTTATAAATAATGCATATCAGCCTATCCTACATTCCTCTTTGTTCTATTCAACTCTTTTGTTTCTCACAAAGCTTAATCTGATAAGCAGAAACAGGATTATCACAATATTTACCAGTACACTTACCCATTTTAATGTGGTTACAAATGGTGCAACTTTCAAAAGTATACTGTATAAACTATTTCCCTTTGATACATCTATTATTAATAGTGTTAAAATTGTATTTTCTATCATATCGAAAATCCATATAATGAGGGGGAAAAATACAAAAATCTCTGCTTTACTACTTTTCAGTCGTACTTTTGGAAGCAGCATAATATATACTATACTCAAAAAAACTGTATAAATCAGAGGATATATAAAATCACAAGTCCAGTAAAAAATAAGCTGTTTTACTCTGTAATCTGCTGGCAACGATTTTAAATAGTCATTAAGGTAATTTGTTGAATAAAATATTCTTACATCAGGTGGAGCCATGCTTCTTCTGAAAAAATCAGGAAAAACAAAAAAATTGAAGGCGAGTATTAAAGAAAATAAAAAATAAAAGACCCACAGTCTTGAAATCTTTTGAATAAAGCCTCTGTATCGCTTAAACATTACACACCCTATCAATAGATTATATTTTTAAATCTTCTAAAACATCCGGTATTAATATCAACGCTAACAATTACAGCCTCAATCAAAATAATAATAATATCAAATTAAGAGGAAAATACAGGGTATAAAAAACTATTACATATTGACCTAAATATTAATCGGACTGCACTATCTCATTAAATAATTCTACAGAAATATAAAGCTACATTACCCGCTATCTTCAAAGTTTAAATTACAGACTCTTAAAAACCGCATTTAAAACGCCTGTACAATATCTCTCTTTGTCCACTATACAGATTAACCGGCTTCAAAGCCAAAAAGCCCTGCAGGAGGTTAGTAATATTTTACTTGAAATAGCCCTGCAGGAACGAGCAATACTTTATTTAAGACCAGTATCGAGTTCTCAATTTAAATTCTAAAAATACATATGTTTTCAATACTATAAAAATGGCGTGTAATTCATTGTATAGTTAATATTTAAAACTCGAATTTCACCCTCTTTAAAAAATTTAGAGCAGAACCTCACCTATAGAGCTCTGCGGAACCCCCGCA
>JALXDB010000483.1 GCA_026990615.1 Spirochaetota bacterium | reverse complement strand
GCCTTTAACAGCTCCTCCTGCAAGTCCCTGAACAAGTTGCTTTTCGATTAAGAAGAATAAGACGACTACAGGTATTACTGCGAAAAATGAAGCAGCCATAAGGTACTGCCACTGAACCATCCATCTGCCTATAAAATTGTACAATCCGACTGTAAGAGGTCGCTTGTCCATTGTTTTTATAAAGGTTAGGGCGAACATAAACTCGTTCCAGGAAGCTATAAAGGCGTATATCACGGTGGTAATAACACCGGGCATTGCAATTGGAATCATAATTTTATAGATTGTACTTACCCTTGTGCACCCGTCGATTAGTGCTGCTTCCTCTATCTCTTTGGGGATTGACTGAAAGTATCCATTAAGCATCCATATGCTAAAGGCAAGGGTAAATACGGAGTTTACAAGTATCAGAGATATGTACGTATTAAGTAAATGCAACTTCGACATTATCTTAAAAAGGGATATTATAACAATAACAGGTGAAAACATCTGCACCACTAAAAACAGATACAGCAGAAAGTGCCTGCCTTTAAATCTCAACCTTGCAACTGCATAAGCTGCAGGAATACACAGCAGGGTGTTAAGAATAGTTGCTCCTGAAGCAATAATAAAACTGTTCAAAAAATATTTGGCCATTGGATATTTGAGCCATATTACCTTAAAGTTCTCCCATGCTATTCTCTTGGGTATCCAGAATGGAGGCTTTGAATAAACCTGATTAAAATCTTTCAGCATGGTGGAAATCATGACAAAAAATGGGAATAATAGAAAAAGTATTATAACAGTTGCCCAGAAATATACAAAAGCCTTTTTTAGTCCCGTATTTTTTTCAACCAAGGCTTCACTCCTCACCTTTAAAATAGAATCTAGAATAGATTATACTAACTCCCAGCAGAATGAAAAATGTGACAACAGCCATAGCTGCTGCCGGACCAAATCTTAGGAAGTTAAACGAATATTTGTAAATAAACGTTATCAGAATATCCGTTGTGTTGATAGGACCTCCCTTTGTAAGGATATAGATCGTGTTAAAATCATTAAAGGTCCAGAGAATTGAAAGCAAAGTTGCAATAACTATTATGTTCTTCAGCAGAGGGAGAGTTATATATCTGAATTTCTGCCATTGATTCACCCCATCTACAACAGCAGATTCATACAGGTCCCTCGGTATAGCCTGAAGCCCCGCGAGAAATACAAGTGACATAAAAGGAATCCCTATCCATATATCAACCCATATTGCCGCAAAGAAGGCCGGTATTGGATAGGCAAGCCAGTATGGAGGATGCTGTGTTATATGAAGCAATTTCAAAGTGTAATTCAATAACCCAAAATCGGCATTATAAACCCACTGCCAAAGCATAACGCTTATTGGAACGGAAGAGGCCCATGGCAGTATTAAGAGGGTTCTGTATACCCTTCTTCCCTTATACTCTACGTTCAACAAAAGGGCTATAACCATTCCAAAAAGGGTTTTTACAAGTACAGCAAGACCTGTCCAGATGAAAGACCTTCCCAGAACAGCCCAGAAATCCTTAATTAAAAATATCTGCCTGAAATTACAGGTACCACAGAATTGAAGTATCTTCCCGAATTTATTGGTCTTAAATAATGACATTAAAAATACATAGACAATAGGATAAAACATGAAGAGTATTAAAAATATAGTACCAGGTAATAATAGAACATAGGCGAGCCTGGATTCGGTACTCCAGAAATGACCTTTTTTATTTAATGCAGTATCCATAATCTACCCGCAATAAAGTTTTGAATAATTAATAAAAAGCCCCGGCATACACAATACCGGGGCATATTCAATTAAGATTAACTACATTCCCCTTAAAGCATCAATCTGCTTTGCAGCATTGTCAAGAGCTTCTTTAGGAGTAGCCTTGCCAAGAAAAACCTCTGCAATTGCATTCCAGATAATATCCGTACACTCGGTCCACTCTGCAACAAGAGGCCATCCTTTTGCATGTGCTCCAGCTTCTGTCATAACTTTGTATACCTTTGTCTGGAAGTACGGATCCTTGCTTGCGGATTTTGTTACAGGTGGAAAACCTATGAGCTTTTGGAACGGTATCTGAACTTCATCGGAATAGAAATAATCGAGGAATTTACCGACCATTTCCTTATTCTTTGAAGATTTAAAGAAAGCAATTGAATCGGTTACCATCAGTGTCATAGGCTTGTATCCCTCAAAGTAGGGCATCTGTGAAACATCCCACTTAAAGGGTACCTTTTTGGCTTTAAGAATCGCAGGGGTAAACCCACCTGTCATCATCATAGCAAGATGACCACTTACCATCAGGTCCTGAAGTTCATCTCTTGTATAATTTGTAACGGCCGGTTCTGTTACTTTGTACTTGTTGACCAGATCATTCATAAAGGTAAGAGCTTTTACACCTGCAGGGCTGTTAATTGTGCATTTCCCGAGAGATCCATCTGGTCTCTTTTCGAAGAAATCCCCGCCTGCTCCGTAGAAGTAGTATACAAACTCTGTTAATTCTGCATACTTCTTACCACTCATCCCAACAGCATAGATATCAGGTGGATTATTCACCTTTTTGGCTATCTCCAGCATCTCTTCAAAAGTTTTGGGAGGTGTATCGATCAGATCGGATCTGTAAACCATAAATCTTGGTCCCCATGCATCGGGAAGTGCAAGAAGCTTTCCATCGACAACAGCCTCTTTAATGCTCGGCAGGATATTGTCCAGAGTCTCTTTTGATACCCACTTTTCTGGCATTTCAAGCTGGTCTTTAAACTCCAATACCCACCTTGTACCAATAATTGACAGGTCGGGAGGATTATCTCCACCAAGGCTGGTAACAAGCCTGTCATGCACCTGGTTCCATGGAGTAGAGATAACTGTCAATGTTGCATTGGGGTATTTCTCCTCAAACCCTTTTTTCATCTGCTCTGCAAACTCGGGAGTCAAACCGTCATATTCGGCCCAGATAATGCTGATCTCAGCCTTTTTGCCCTTTTCAGCTCCCTTTTCCTCTTTGGTTCCGCCATTAAAGAAGAGGAAAAGCGAGACGATGGCAATCAGACTGACAGCCACCAATAAATACTTTTTTCTCTTCATACCTGCATCTCCTTTCAAATAATAATTTAAAGATTACAAATAATATAAATAC
>JALXDB010000482.1 GCA_026990615.1 Spirochaetota bacterium | reverse complement strand
GTGTTATCCCTTCTGAAAGGCGAGATAGATCTTCTTGTAGGAACTCATGCCCTGTTCTCCGATGATGTAGTGTTTCGCAATCTGACATTTGTAATTATAGATGAACAGCAGAAGTTCGGGGTTCTCCAGAGAGGAAGGCTGCGTGAGAAGGGGGATAATCCTGATTGCCTGGTAATGAGTGCAACACCAATACCTCGTACTCTATCAATGACTCTTTACGGTGATCTTGATGTTTCAATTATTGATGAGATGCCATCAGGCAGGGCCGGAGTAGAGACATACATAGTAAAAGAGGCTGAAATAGAAAGTGTGTATGAAAAGGTTAGAGAAGAGATAAGTAAGGGAAGGCAGGCATACTTTATATATCCTCTGATAGAGGAGTCTGCAGTGTTGGATGTAAAAAATGCGGTTGAAGCGTACAATTTTCTCAAGGATGAAGTTTTTAAAAATTTTAAAGTAGGCCTATTACACGGGAGAATGTCCGATGAAGAAAAAGAGAAGGTTATGCTCGATTTTAAAAGGGGTGAATATCAGATTCTGGTGGCAACAACAGTAGTTGAAGTAGGAGTTGATGTACCGAATGCAACAGTTATGGTAATTGAGCAGGCGGAGAGGTTCGGATTATCAAACATTCATCAATTGAGGGGAAGAATTGGGAGGGGAAGTTACAGGTCATACTGTTTCTTGGTGCCCGATAAAAGCACGGGCAGAGATGCTTTCAACCGATTGATGATTTTAAAAAATACGACAGATGGGTTTAAAATAGCTGAGTGGGATTTGAAATTAAGGGGCCCTGGCGATCTGATCGGGAAAAAACAGGCGGGCCTTCCATCGTTTATAATAGATGATATCGATATCAACACCAGGCTCATATACAGAGCACAGAAAGATGCAAGAAGATTTGTCGCGGGGGAGATAGGAACTGCAGAAGAAAGAGACAGATATCTCAAGTCTTTTATTCAGAGTAAATCTTTTAAAAAGGCATCCCTGTACTTTGGTGGCTAGGGGGAAAAATTGAAGAGATTTTTAAAATTAACTGGAGGCAGCTTTTCAGGCAGAAAGTTGTACGTACCCGATATAGGGGTCAGGCCGGCGACAAATCTGGTCAGGGAGGCAATATTTTCTGTTTTAAATAATATGTTTGAGGAAGGAGTCTCAGGATTAGATGTTCTGGATCTGTTTGCGGGTACCGGTTCTCTTGGGCTGGAGGCTTTGAGCAGGGGGGCTGAAAGTGCCACCTTTGTCGATAACAGCAGGACTTCTGTGGAATCAATCAGAAAAAATCTATCTCTGCTTGGATTTAAAGGGGATGTGGTAAAGATGGATGTGAGTGTATTCTTAAAGAGAAATAGAAATATAAGATATGATATAATATTTTTTGATCCTCCATACAACTATAAAAAAGTAGAAGAAACCCTTTTATTGCTGAAAGAATCGATATCCAGTTCAGCTATGCCCGTGCTTGTGTACGAAAGGTTATACAGAAATAAGCTGCCCGAACTTGATGAAGATTATCGTTTATTGAAAAGAAAAAAATATGGGCAGACAGAGGTTCTTTACTATCAGATAAAAAAATTCTGATAAAATAAAACTTATTTTCAGTCATAGCAGTTTATATTTTTATGTTTATATTTTTCTATGTGAATTATAATTACTGTTTTAAGGGGAAATTATGAAGAGAGCTCTCGGAATAGCTTTTATTTATCTCGCTGCTATAACTATTATGTTTTCAATTCTTTTTTTATTTAATGTTATTTCATTTAACCATCCCTATTCTGCAGCGGCTGTTGGATTTTTATTCTATCTTGTCGGAGTTTTTTTAACCAGGGAAGGTAAGTTCAGTCCCTATAAAATATTTATGATAGTTCTTGCCATCGTACTTATATTTCTTGCGATAGTAAGGGAAATAGCATGACGGCGGGACCATACGCAAAAAGATTAAAACCGGGCGATATTGTTGTTTTTTTAATTGTAATCTCAATAGTGGTTATCCTTTTTGTTAATTTCTCCGCCAGTTCAAAAACTGGCAGGTATGTCAGGATAATAGCCAGCGGTGAAAAGATGGACTACCCTCTAAATGAAAACAGGGTAATTAAAGTGTCAGGCCCTCTTGGTACAACTACGATAATTATAAAGAACGGTACGGCATGGATAGAGAATTCTCCCTGCAGGGAAAAGATTTGTATGAAGATGGGCAGAATAAAAAGGCCTGGCCAGCAGGCAATATGTGTTCCTAACAGGGTAATGATAGAGATCATAGGCGGGCAGAGGTATATTGATGCAGTTTCCTATTGAAAGGCATTTTATCACTGCAAGAATAGTTTCATCTCATGGGAATGAGAGGAAATTCTACATAGTCTATCTTGCTTCAATGGCAATGATCCTGTCAATTTTGGAATATATGATACCCAAACCTCTGCCCTGGTTGAAAATCGGTCTTGCAAATGCGATTACCCTTTATTCTTTTGGGGTGCTCAGGGACAGAGAAGTTATGACAATGGTCTTTGTCAGGGTAACTGCTGTAGCCCTGATGCTGGGTACGATTATCTCAACCACCTTTCTTCTGAGTTTGACATCGGCTGTGTCCTCCTTTCTGGCTATGTGGATTGCAATAAAAATTTTTAGAAAAGTGTTGAGCGTTGTGGGGATAAGTGTTATAGGGGCAGTTGCAAGCAATTTATCCCAGCTTATTGTGGTAAATATGCTTTTTATTAAAAGCAATGTGTCGTACTATATAGTTCCGATACTTCTTCTAACCGCTCTCGTAGGTGGAATTATTACTGGTCTTTTTGCCGGTTTTCTAAAAAACAATATATAAATTCTTATGAAAAATCCGATTTGCCTCTTCGGACAAAGCGAAAAAAGTATCTTTTATTTTTAAATATAATTTGGTGGGATACAATTATAGGCAAAACAATAATCTCCTTAATAATATATAATTAACGGTGGGTCTTTTGCCCCGCGTATTAAGGCCGGAAATAACGGTGATTTACATTAGTCGTGTAATGGAATATCTGTTTGTCGTTGTGTTAATCTGGATTTCATGTTAATTTTTATAATGGGGCCAATGTCGAGTTTTCAATTTCAATTTGAAAAATACGTAATTTTATATCTTTAATATTATAAAATTTAGCGTGTAATTT
>JALXDB010000481.1 GCA_026990615.1 Spirochaetota bacterium | reverse complement strand
GAATGAAGAAAACCTTTTTTAGAAAAATCTTTTTAATAAGTTTATTTTTATTCTCTACAATTTTATCAGCGACACATCATCACTCTGATCTTAAGCCCCATTATGACTGTCCTGTATGTGTTTTTCAGATTAATGAAACTGCAGAAGAACCTGATTTTAATCCTGTAAAATTAGTCATTCCAGAAGAAAAACCTTTTGAAGTTCTTATAAATTATAAAAATCCTTCAAAAACAATCTCTTTTAAAGCAAATCAGCGGGCTCCTCCTGTCATTATCCTGTAAACAAAAACTTAGGAAGATTTAAAACTATTTATCTTTAAATAGGAGGAGCTATATGAAAAAGTTTGTGGTTTATATTGTTTTATTTATATATGGTATCTCATACGGGCAAAACTATTCAACCTCTTCATTTACAAATCCTTTTGCCCAGAGCCAGTTTGTTCCAGATATATCTTTAATAGGTGATTTTTCCTATGTTAACAGGAATATAAAGGACTCAACTTACAAATCTTTAAGCATTCCTGGTTTCATTCATGAGATTTTCCATTCCCACGGTGGACATGAACATGCCCCAATGAACGTAGAAAGGGGATTTAACTTTAACTATGGAGAACTTGCTATCACTTCTACAGTTGACCCTTATTTTGATTTAACAGGAATATTTCATTTAACAGAAGATGATTTTGCTATTGAAGAGCTTTACTTTACTACCCGTTCACTACCTTACAACTTTCAGGTAAAAGGTGGGAAATTTTTAAGCTCAATTGGAAGAATTAATTCACAACACCAGCATTACTGGGATTTTATTGATATTCCCCTTGTGTATAAAGTCTTATTTGGAGATGAAGGATTAAATGAAAAAGGTGTCCAGCTAACATGGATTGCCCCCACTTCTTTTTATCTGCTTCTTGGAACAGAAGTTCTTCAAGGAGAAAATGAACTTAGTTTTGGATACGAGTCTATAGAGGAAGATGGAAATACTATTTTTGATAAAGCTTCAAAGCCAAATCTTTATACAGTTTTTGTTAAATCATCTTATGACATTGGAAACTTAACCTTTTTGGGAGGGATTTCATATTTAACAGGAAAAGCAAGATTTAATCATCTTGAAGATGAAGAAGAACCCTATGCCTTTGGAGGAGATTCTAATATTTACGGTATTGATTTAACAGCAAAATACTTTTTAGATGCTTACAGGTATATTTCTGTTCAAGGAGAGTATTTTTACAGAGATTTAGATGGAAAAGCTTACAAAGGCAGTAATTTTTCAAATCTAAATAAAAAACAGGGGGGATTTTATATCCAGACTGTTTATAGATTTAGTCAGAGATGGAGAACAGGTTTTAGATATGACCTGTTAAATAAAAATGAGATAAATGGGCAAAATAAATCTGCTGATTTAGACAGATATTCATTTATGGTTGAGTTTATACCTTCAGAGTTTTCAAGGATTAGATTCCAGTACAACTATGACAGAAGTAAGTTTTTAGAAGATGAAAGAAAAAAGATAAATGAGTTTATAGTTGAGTTTAATCTTGCAATTGGAGCACACGGAGCACATGCATTTTAAAAAAATCAGGAGGTAAATGATGAGAGTTTTATCAACTTTGTTTTTAATACTTGGAATATTTTTAACTGCAAACGCAAAAATAAATGTCGTGACAACATATCCATATATAAAGAGTATAGTTAAAGAAATAGCTAAAGATAAAGTAAATGTTTCTTCTTTATCTGATGGAAAATGGGATCCTCACTTTGTCCCAGCAAGACCTTCTCTTGTTGTTAAGCTGAGGAATGCAGACCTTTTAATTATAAACGGTACACAGATTGAGATAGGCTGGCTTCCACCGCTTTTAAAAAGAGCAAATAACGGAAAGATACTCCCTGGAAAAGCCGGATTTTTGGATTTATCAACATTATTTGAGCTTATTCAAAAACCACAGGTAGTTTCAAGAGCTTTTGGTGATGTTCACCCACAGGGAAATCCTCATTTTTATTTAGACCCTGTGAAAATTCCTAAAATGGCAGAAGCAATAAAAGAAAAGTTATGTGCTTTGGATACTAAAAACTGCTCTTTCTATGAAGAGAATCTAAAAAGTTTTGAAAAAAGCTGGAATAATCATTTAACTAAATGGAACAAAAAAATGAAAAAACTTGAGGGAAGCAATGCCTTTGAATACCACAGAATGTTTGATTACTTCTTTTTAAGATACAAAATAAATGTTGCTGGAACATTAGAGCCTTTCCCTGGAATTCCTCCAACAACTTCTCATCTTTTAAAGCTTATACAGTTTGCAAAAAGTCACAAGGTATCATTTATCGCCTATGCAGTTTACAATCCTAAAGACCCTGTTGAGTTTTTATCTAAGAAAACAGGCATAAAAGCAATTTTATTTCCCCACGATGTAAACTCACTGCCACAGGTAAAAGATATTTACTCACTGTTTGATGAGATAGTAAGGAGACTTACAGAATGATAGATATTCTGATACCTGTATTTTTAATTGTTTTTATAATTGTTTTGATGCATACTTATCTTGGGATAGAAATAATAAAAAGACAGATTATCTTTACAGACCTTGCAGTTGGGCAGATGGCAGCAGTGGGGACTGCCTTCTCTCTTGTTTTCTTTCATGGAGAATTTAAGTATATATTTTCTGTTCTATTCGCTGTTCTAACAGCTTTAATTATTGCGTTTATAACCAAAAAGGACAGATATACTGAAGCATTTATAGGAGTTTTTTATGCCTTTGGATTTTCCACATTATTTTTGATAATGTCAAAAGACCCTTCAGGAATGGAGCATATAAAAGAGCTAACTGCTTCTGATGTCTTATATGTGGATTTTAAGGATATTTTTATAACTGGAGTTTTATACTTTGTATTCTTTGCTATTCTCTATTTTTTAAAAAATTCAAAATACTACGAGTTTATTTATTTCCCGATTTTTGCTCTAACTATTGTTCACTCTGTTTCTCTTGTAGGTGTTTTAGTTGTTTTTTCATTTTTGGTAATACCTGCATTTGTTGGACTACTTTTTAATAAAAATAAAGCTTTTATTATAGGAGTTTTCTACGGAGTTATAACTTCTTTTTTAGCTATTATTTTAGCTGTAAATTTTGACCTTCCTGTTGGATATACAAT
>JALXDB010000480.1 GCA_026990615.1 Spirochaetota bacterium | reverse complement strand
CAGCAAGAATGTGATTGATTCACTGGAGACATCGCTTATAAAAAGAGATGGAACTTTATTGCCCGTTCTAGTCTCCCTGTTTGCTATCAGGGATAAGGCAAGCGACTCGGATTTAGAGAACTTTTTCTTGTTTATAGCAAGGGATATATCGGCGTTAAAAAGAGCAAAAGAGAGTATCAAAAAATCGGAAGAACGTTACAGAAAATTGTTCAATGAAATTGATGAAGTTATTATTACATGGAACTCCGATGAAAAGATAACTGACATAAACTATACCGGTGTTAAGGTTCTGAACTACAGTTCTGCGAAAGGAATAATTGGCAGGAGAGTCGGTGAGATCTTTGGAATGAATGAAAATATGGTAAAAGAAATTGAAGCTGATGTTAAAAACCTGGGTGAAGTAAAGAATAGGGAAATCAGGGTTAATTTGAATGGGAAAGATCTAATCTTTTTAGCCAATTTTTCTTCTGTATACTCTGAGGATAGAGATGAAATTATAGAGTACAAAGGAGTTTTTCATGATATCACGGAGTTAAAAAAACTTGAACGCCAGCTAATTCAGGCCCAAAAACTTGAAAGTATAGGGACACTTGCAGGGGGAATAGCCCATGATTTTAACAATATAATGACTGCAATTTTAGGTTATGCTTCCGTTATGAAGATGAAATTCAAAAGGGATGACCCCTTTTATCAATACCTGGAAGTTATTGAATCCTCTGCAGAAAGAGCTGCAAGCCTTACAAGAAAGCTTTTAACCTTTTCCAGGTCTGAGAAATACCAGCTTAAACTTGTGGATGTAAATAAAGTTATAAAGGAAACAGTAGCTCTGTTAAAAGAAACTATCGAGAGAAAAATCGAGGTCAGGCTCGACCTTTATCCAAAGAGTTTAACCATCAGGGGCGATGAAAGTCAGATTCATCAGGTGGTAATGAATTTATGTGTAAATGCCCGGGATGCAATGTCTGGAGGAGGGGTGTTGAACATTTCAACGTGGATTAAGGAATTTGATAGGTCGGGAATATGTAAAGTCGATAAACCTGCAAAATTGGATTCTAAGGATTCCAAAAAATATTTTGCTGTTATCTCTGTTGAAGATACCGGATGCGGGATGGATGACAGTGTGATGAAGAGGATGTTTGATCCTTTTTTTACCACAAAAAATCGAGGGGAGGGAACGGGTTTAGGTCTTTCTGTTGTATATGGTATTGTTCGAAACCATAATGGATTGATCGATGTACAGAGCTCCGTAGGTGTCGGTACAAGATTTGATGTGATGTTTCCATTAGTTGACAGTGATGTAGGTGAAGAGGAGAAAGAGAGCAGGACTTTAATTGAAGGTTTTGGAGAAACTATACTTGTGGTAGACGATGAGGAGTACGTAAGGAATTTACTTGCCGATATACTGGAAAGCAACGGTTATAAAGTAATTCTGGCTAAAGATGGAATTGAGGCTCTAGAGAGATTTAAAAAGAGCTACAATAATATTTCTGCTGCTATTATCGATATGGTTATGCCCAGAATGGATGGCCTTGAAACCTATAGAGAGTTGCTAAAGATCAACCCGGATTTGAAGGTAATAGTCGCAACCGGTTACAGCAGTGAAGAAAGAATCAAAGAGATTATGTCCAGAGGAATAAAAGATTTTATTGTAAAGCCTTTTAATGTAGAAGATCTTCTTTTATCCCTGAGAAAAATTATAGATGAATAATCTAAGTAGTTACTCTAATGCAGGTTTTAAAACCTTAAAAAGTATCATTATTTAAGACGGAAATGTAACGGATGGATTATCCCAGAATTGTTGTTGGAAAAAGAGCAAAGATAAAAGTTTTAAATGGTTATCTGTGGATTTATAGGGGAGAAATAGTTAAACTGGAGGAAAAGATTGAGCCGGGTCCTGTAGTTGTGGAGGATCAAAGAGGTAAATTTCTGGGTACGGGTGACTACAGCCCTGAATCTCAGATAGCAGTAAGGGTTTTTACAAGAAAAAAAGATATTATAGATAAAGATTTTATTAAGAATCGTATTAAAAACTCCTATGAGCTCAGGAAAAAGGTGTATCCAGATCAGGACTCTTTCAGGGTTGTTTTTGGAGAGGGTGATTTACTTCCCGGACTTGTTATTGATAAATTCTCAGCTTGCATTGTTATCCAGCCGCTTACTGCAGCAATGGATAAAAGGAAGGAACTTTTAGCTGAAATATGTACCGAGATATTCAATCCAGCCATAATTGTGGATAGATCTGATAATCCATCGCGGAGGCATGAAGGCCTTCCCCTCTATAAAAAGATTATCTACAGTGCAAATGGCCAATCGCCAGAAAAAATATTGATCAAAGAGGGCGGCGTGATGCTGTATGTTGATCCTCTTAAAGGTGAAAAAACCGGTTATTTTTTCGATCAGAGGGATAACAGAGCGTACCTGAAATATTTTGCAGAGGGGTCAAATATTTTAGATGCTTTTTGTTATACGGGAGGTTTTACACTCCATTCCCTTGAATACGGTGCCAGACAGGTTACCTCCGTTGATATTTCTGAATATGCTACGGGAGAGCTTATCGAAAATTTAAAGCTGAATAATTTTGAGGGCAGGGCAAGAGTTGTTAATGATAACGCTTTTGATTTTTTAAGAAATGAATCAGAGAAGGGAGCAATATACGATGTTGTGGTGCTCGATCCACCCGCCTTTACAAAATCAAAGGAGACTGTTGCCTCCGCATACAGAGGTTATAAGGAGATCAATTTAAGGGCACTCAAACTGCTTAAACCGGGATCAGTTCTTTTTACTTTTTCGTGTTCGTACCATTTTTCACTCGATGACTTTTTATCAATGCTTGTTGATGCTGCTTCTGATTTAAAACGGACTATTCAGATTGTTAAAATCCTCGGACAGAGTAGAGACCACCCAATCCTGCTTTCAATGCCGGAGACAAAATACCTTAAAGGTGTAATTGCCAGACTGGTTGATTAGTTCACTATTTCTGTGAATTAATTGCCTTTGATAATTCTTTAAATACTAAATTAAAATACTCGTTGCCAAAGAATACAAAATCCTTTTTTGATTCAGATTTTAACAGAAGCTTTTTTAATTCCTGAAAATTGACAAGCTTTACCTCTGATACTTCATTTTTATCTATTTCAAGACTTTCAATTTTAT
>JALXDB010000479.1 GCA_026990615.1 Spirochaetota bacterium | reverse complement strand
GAACATAGCTGTTGTGACAGGCCTTCTTCCATCTACGGGGATTTCTTTGCCTTTCTTGAGTTATGGGGGTTCGGGTCTACTGGTTAACTCGATTCTTGCCGGAGTTCTTTTAAATCTTTCAAAAAACAGGTATAAAAGTAGTGTACTCAGTTTTCATGAAGCAGAGGGCGGGGAAGATAGCAGGGTAGTTGAGTTATGATAGATCAGTACAGTAAAGATATAGTTAAGACGAAACGCATTTTAAGAAGAATTTTAATAGTAATTATTGCTCTTTTAATGCTTTTTATAATTGTAAAACTGTTGAGAGATGTAGGGGGAATTATTCTTTTCCGAGTTAAAAAGGTTCAGATTTTTGGAAGTAACTTTCTTAATAACAAAGGGATTATGAAAACAATGGGGCTGGGCCCGTCGATTTCCCTTTTGACATTCAACAGGAAAAAAGCTGAGACGCTCCTTATGTCAGATATGAGAGTGGAGAGTGCAGTGGTTGTCAAAGCATATCCAGATATGATTAAGGTTTACATAAAAGAAAAGAACCCCGAGTATATCCTTTATGCAGGTCAAAAAGTATACGCGGTTAGCATGGATGGGGTTGTTCTGGGAGAAATCAATAAGAGGAGCGAAAAGTACGGTCCAATTTTACAATTTGAAAATAGTGACGATATTAAAATAGGAAAGAGATTAAATAATTTTCTTGGTTTGAATGTTCTCGAAACCCTGAATTCATTGAAAAGAGAAGGAAAATTAATTTTAGAGAGAATCTCCTCTGTTGAGATCAGAAGCTCGGGCATCTATTTGCAGATAGATGGTGGAAGGTACATGGTCTATGCCGGTAATAGCGTAAGTGAGGATACATTTAACCGGCTGGATGCATTAATAGGTGTTTTAAAAGAAAGATACCGTACCAATACGGATAGTAAATACTATGTAGATTTGAGTTTTTCGCAGGCTGCAGTAAAAATTCAGGAGTGAAGCTATGTATCAGGAAGATGATATTATTGTTGGACTTGATATAGGGACAACCAAGGTTTGTGCCATTATCGGCCGAATCAATGAATATGATTCAATAGATATAGTCGGAGTTGGTGTGGCCCCCTCCAGGGGATTGAGAAAGGGTGTTGTGGTTAATATTGAATCCACAGTACAGTCGGTTGCTACCGCCGTAGAAAAGGCGGAGTTAATGGCAGGCACAGAGGTGAAATCAGTTTACGCTGGAATCGCCGGTGGCCATATAGAAGGCATTAATTCAAGAGGTGTTGTTGCTGTTTCCACACGCAATAAAGAGATAACTCAGGAAGAGGTTGACAGGGTAATAGAGGCGGCAAAGGCCATTGCACTGCCGATGGAGAGAGAGGTTATCCACGTTATCCCCCAGGAATTCATCGTTGACAACCAGGAGGGCATTAAGGATCCAATTGGCATGAATGGAGTCAGGCTAGAAGCGGAAGTACACATAGTAACAGGAGCAGTTGCATCCGCCCAGAATATTGTAAAAAGTGTAAACAGGGCCGGATACATGGTTAATGACATCGTGCTTGAACCACTTGCTTCGGCGCTTGCCGTTTTGAAGGAGGATGAAAAGGAGCTCGGAGTTGTGCTTATCGATATTGGAGGAGGAACTACAGATATACTTGTGTATCTAAACGGAAGTATATGGCATACCGGTGTAATTGCAATGGGAGGAAACAGCGTTACAAATGATATATCGATAGGTTTAAGAACTCCCGTTAATGCTGCGGAGAGAATCAAAAAAGAATGGGGTATTGCATTATCCGAACTTGTAGACCCGGAAGAAACAATAGAGGTTCCTGCGGTAGGCGGGAGAAAACCATCTCATATACCGAGACAAATTCTGGCCGAGATAATAGAACCCAGAATGGAAGAAATTTTTCTTCTGGTGAAAAACGAATTGGAACAGCACAGTTTTAAGGATCTTTTGGCCGGAGGTGTGGTGCTAACAGGCGGAGCTTCGATGCTAGAGGGCACCGAAAAGCTTGCGGAAAGAGTATTTGAAATGCCTGTTAGAATTGGAACTCCATCGAATGTAGGAGGTCTTGTTGATGAAATCTCGTCTCCCGAATATTCCACCGGTGTCGGCCTTGTACTTTATGGTATGAGGGCACAGCCGGAGAAGTTTATAGAAAACAGAGGAGCCGGACTCTTCTCGAATATTAAGAAGAGGATGGCCGAATGGTTCGGTGAATTTTTTTAATAATTTTTGACTTACTATGCCACTATGCTACTTAAAAAACAGGGAGGGGTACAATGAATATCGAGGTTATTGAAGAACCGGTATTGGCCAACAAGATAAAGGTTATAGGAATTGGAGGGGCTGGATGCAATGCTATAAACAGGATGATAGATGTTAACTTAAGAAACATTCAGTTTATAGCTGCCAATACAGATCTGCAGTCCCTCAATGCAAATAAAGCGCCGGTTAAAATACAACTCGGGGCTAAACTAACAAAGGGATTGGGGGCAGGATCCGATCCGGAGATAGGAGAAAAGGCCGCTCTTGAAGACAGAGACAAAATCTACGAAGCCCTGGATGGTGCAGAAATGATATTTATTACCGCCGGGATGGGCGGTGGAACCGGCACTGGCGGAGCTCCTGTTGTAGGACAGATAGCAAAAGAGATTGGAGCTTTAACTGTTGGAGTAGTAACGAAGCCCTTTCATGTCGAAATGGGGAGGAGAATGGAAATAGCGGAGGAGGGTATTGCCAAACTGCTCGAAGTTGTAGATACCCTCATTGTGATTCCAAATCAGCAGCTTTTGGAACTTGTTGATAGAAGAACACCCATAAAGGAAGCCTTTAAACTTGCAGATGATGTTTTAAGGCAGGGTGTTCAGGGAATTTCGGATCTTATAACAATACCGGGAGAAATCAATATAGACTTTGCGGATGTTAAAACTATAATGAATATGGCCGGCGGTGCTCTGATGGGGACGGGTGTTGGAAGAGGAGAAAACAAGGCAATTGAGGCAGCCCAGGTGGCCATTAATAATCCTCTTCTTGAAGATGCAACAATTGATGGAGCAAAAGGGGTGCTTGTAAATGTAACAGGTGGGCCGGACCTCTCCCTGTTTGAGTACGATGAAATCCTGAAGCTTATAACTCAGAATACAGATCCCAATGCCATGATTATTTCCGGTATGGTTATAGATGAAAACATGAATGATGAAGTGAGGGTGACGGTTATTGCAACAGGATTTTCAAAGAAGAGAGAAGCTGAAGATTTTGGAGAGGGTGGCAAACAGTTTGAAATATATCCATTAAAAGAGTTTGAGCCCAAGAAAAAAAAGCTGAATATTAACCAGGACCTCCCCATCATGAGGAACAACGCGGGTGTAAGCAGAAAGTATAGAGATGATGATTACGATGTACCGGCATTCCTGAGGAGGAAAGCCGATTAAAAGAAGAATCACTGAAAAATGGCTTTACAGCTATAGAAGATCGGGGCATTTCAGAGTTGCTGCATGCTATCCGAACAGCTACAGTATAGGTATGAGCAACCTTGGATTTCTGTCCCTGTATCACAGGTTGAACTCTGTTGACGGCATCAGGGCATACAGAGTTTTCTTTGAACGGGGATCATTAATTTATTCACCTGATGCAAAAACTCCAGGTGACAGTAGCATAGATCTTTCATCTTTTGATGCCCTCTTTTTTTCTATCTCTTTTGAGATGGATTACCTTAACGTTCTGAAGATGCTCGAAAAATCAAACATAAAAGCACTTTCAGAAAAAAGGCCGTATACTGATCCTGTTATTGTTACGGGTGGTATTACAGTAACCTCAAATCCCGATGTCCTTTCGGTTATTTCTGACGTTGTCTATTCAGGAGATATGGAAGCAGGCCTGCCTTTGATGATTGAACTTCTGTTCAAGTATAGGTTCAGGAAAAATCCCGACTTAATAGGTGAGATAAGGCAAGTTAAAGGTGTTTACAATTCAGATAGCGCCGCGTCAGATGAATCAAACAGGGTTTCAAAAAATATTTACAGTAGATGCACTGTCGATAAGGTGGAAGAGCCGGCTCATTCCGTCATAATAAGTAATCAGACAGTTTTTTCCAACAGGTTCCTGATAGAGATAGCCAGGGGATGCAAAAACAGCTGCAAGTTCTGTATGACGAGGGTTGCAAACTTTCCTCCAAGACATGTTGAAAGTGAGAGGATAATTGAGCTCTGTGAGATTGCATCAAATATAACTAGGAATGTGGGCTTTATCGCCCCTGTAGTTACAGACAACCCGGATTTACTTCATATTGTTGAAGAGCTTAACCGTATGAATATGGCAGTTTCTTTTTCCTCTATGAGAGCGGATAGATTCAACGATGAAATTGCAGAAACTATTGTAAAGAACAGGCAGAGATCGGTAACCTTCGCTCCTGAAACGGGCAGTGACAGCCTCAGGCGAAGAATAGGCAAAGTTGTAAAAAACGAAAGGATTCTGGAATCTGTAAAAATTGCTTTAAAATATGGAATAAGAAATATTAGATACTATTTCATGTACGGTTTGCCGGGGGAGAGTTACGATGATATTAAAGAAATTGCAGAACTTGTCAGAAAGACCCTTGATATTTTAGAGCGAAACGGAAGGCTCCATCTGAGTATAAATCCCTTTATTCCAAAAAGAAGAACTCCTTTTCAGGGTATGAAACTTTATCTGCCTGAATACTATAGGGAGATGAAAGAGTATCTGTCAATTAAACTATCAGATATTGCTGAAATAAGCTCTAATCTGACTTACAAGTTTGAATCGTTGAAAACTATATACACCCACCACGCTCTTTCGGTGGGCGGTGCGGATGTGGGATACTATCTTGCCGTGGATTTAAAAAAGAAAAAAATCAGGGAGATCGAGAAGTTTTTTATGGAACTGTCGGCTGAAGGATAATCCAGAAACCGGGATGCAAAGAATGAAAAGAGAACAACAGATACTTTTAAGGTATTACGACTACCTTTACCTTGAAAAGGGGTTATCCAAAAATACTGTGGATGCCTATAAAAACGATCTCTCCCTCTTTTTCGCTTATTGTCAATCAACATCTATTGATATTTTTAACCCCGGGTACAGTGGAATTGTAAGTTACTTGTCTTTCTGTCGTGAGACAGGAGTCTCAGGAAGAACCCTTGCAAGATACCTTTCCTCAATACGCTCTTTCTACAATTTTCTTATATCCGAAGGAGAAATTGATAATGATCCTCTTATAAAAGTTGAGTCTCCAAAACTGGCCAGAAATCTACCTGAATATTTAACGCTGGAAGAGATAGAGATTCTTTTTAAAACACCCGACGAATCCACCATTTTCGGGTTGAGAGACAAGACAATCCTGGAGTTAATGTACTCCTGTGGTTTAAGAATCTCCGAAGTTGTTGGGCTGAATGTGAACAGCATCGATTTTGAAAATGAAGTTATTCTTGTGTACGGAAAGGGAAGTAAGGAGAGAATAGTGCCCTATGGTGGGAGGGCAAAAAGGCTGCTGGAATCCTATATACAAAATTCAAGACCTTATCTATTAAAAAGAGGTGTAACACCGGCTCTTTTCTTAAATTACAGAGGTGAAAGGCTTTCGAGGAAGGGAATATGGAAGATGATAAAGTCGTATGCCAGAAAATCAGGAATCCAGAAAAATATAAAACCCCATACTTTAAGGCATTCTTTTGCCACTCATCTGATTCAGAATGGAGCAGATTTGAGATTTGTCCAGGAACTTTTGGGTCATACCGATATATCCACAACACAGATATATACTCATCTGGACAGAGGAACACTGATTGATGTTCACAGAAGGTACCATCCAATTAACAGTTTTAAAGATAAAAATTGACGTCATTGAAAGTATAAAATATCCTTATCATTGAACTCCAATCACAGGTTAAAGCATGTATTCTCTTGATACCCTTGAGTATTATAAACTCCTTGAAATATTGGCCTCTTATGCCGTTTCAGAACCGGGCCGTAATAAAATAAAGGAGCTTAAACCTGTAAATAATATTGAATACATCAAAATCAGGTTTGATAGATTAAAAGAGGCCTTAAAGCTGGATTCGTCGGGTATTGGAATAGTTCCAGAAAATGTGAACGATACCTATTCCCTTTTGAAAAAAAGCGCTATAGTAAACAACTATCTGGAGCCTGAAGAATTACTTTTGATAGACGAAAATATTAGAAGTTTCTCCCGGTTAAAAAAGACAATTGCCCCTCTCGTGAAGGACTATCCCAATATAGGCGCAATGTTTAAAAATGTAAGTGTACCGCAGAGGGTAGCTGATGCCATAGAAAAGGTAATTGACCATTCGGGAAGGCTTAAGGACGATGCCTCTGAGAAATTGATTGAAATAAATCAGAGAATAAGGAATTTAAAGTCCCAGATTGAAAAGATTCTTCAGAGTTACTTTACATCGCCGGAAACAAAGGAGTACCTTCAGGAGCCAAGAATTACCATAAAAAATGATAGGTATGTAATACCCGTAAAACATACTTACCGAAACAAAATTAAGGGTGTTATCCATGCACACTCTTCCAGTGATCAAACGGTCTTTTTGGAGCCTTTCAGCATCACCGAAAAGAACAACGAGATTAGAATCCTTGAAAAGGAAAAAGAAAAAGAAATCATCAGAATACTTCAGAACTGCACCATGGAGGTAAACAGATCAAGCGAATCCATCCGTTTAATACAGGATATTCTTGTGGACATGGATGTGATCCAGGCAAAGGTGCGTTTTACTCTGGAGTACTCGGCTGTTTTGCCTGAATTTTCAGAAGTAAGGGCGATCGAAATAGAAGGTGCAAGACATCCGTTAATTAGGGGAAAAGTGGTACCTGTTGATTTCAGGGTCACTGACAGACACAAGGCTGTGGTTATAACAGGTCCCAATACCGGAGGGAAAACGGTTCTTCTGAAAACGATAGGGTTGTTTATCTGTATGGCCCAGTCCTCCATCCCGGTGCCCGCAGATAGTTTTAAAACTATGGTTTTTGACAGTGTGTATGCGGAGATCGGTGATGAGCAATCAATCGAACAGTCCCTTTCAACTTTTTCAGCCCATATTAAAAATATTAGGGATATTATAAATAGGGCTGGAGAAAAGGACCTGATATTGATAGATGAGCTTGGTGCGGGCACAGACCCCATTGAGGGTGGAGCAATAGGAACCTCGATTCTTGACTATCTGAGAAGAAGAAATATCCTTACAATAGTAACAACTCACCTGAGTATGATCAAGATGTACGCTCTCGAACATGAGGATGTACTTGTTGCTTCGGTGCAGTTTGATACTAAAACTCTTAAACCGACATACCGTGTAATTATGGGGATCCCGGGAAGGAGCAATGCCATTGAGGTTTCCGAAATTCTTGGTCTGCAGAAGGAGATAATAGACAATGCAAAAAAGTATATGGGTGAAGAGGAGAGAAATTTCGACAGTATCCTGAAGCGGCTCTCGGACCTCGAGATGAATCTTTCCGAAAGGAAAATGGATCTCGACAGAAAAGAGAAAGAGATTGATACCGTTTTAAAGAGCTACAGAGAAAAAAGCGAGTCGCTTGCAGAAAGGGAGCAGTACTTCAAAACAGATTTTAAAAGGGATGTCAGCAACCTGCTGTCAGAGTACAGAAAGAAGCTGGAGAAGAGTATACTTGAAGTCTCAAGAAGAGGTGCAGATAGGGCGGCTGTTAAAGAAGCGAGATCGCGGTTAAGGGAAGCGGAAAAAGAGTTTGAAAAATATGAAAGCTCTGTTTTTCCTAATAGTTCTCTGGCTGAAGAGAGAAGGCTGAAGAGTGTCGCAGTTGGGGATACGGTAAAGATAAGAACCGGTGCAGGAAAACTGGTTAAAGGTTCTGTCATTGAACTCGATGGGGACAGAGCAGTTGTAAGGGTCGGTCTTCTGAAGATGCATGTGGATAGGAAGGATATAGTAGATGTTGAAAAAAGAGCAAACGAGGTTGAATCTGATGATGTGGAATACGATGTCGAAGCAGATTCTTCCCCGCCTGTATGTGATATTAGAGGTATGAGGTTTGATAGAGCAATGGAAGAGGTTAAGAAGTTTCTGGATAGAGCTCTTTTGAATAATATGGAAAGGGTAAGTATTATTCACGGCCTCGGCACTGGTGCACTCAGAGAAGGGGTGTGGGAATATCTTAAAAAATGTGATTTTGTTTCAAACTACCATTATGCCCGTCCCGAAGAAGGCGGATTTGGATGCACAATAGTTGAATTAAAGCGTTAAACGCGTAATGGAAATTTACTTGTATGATGATTGTAAATCGTATAATATTGAATACTGTTTAATCCCTAATAAAATAAATATCAGATTGCGGAGTATTTGAATGGATAGAGAATTCTGGAACAAAGAAATTGAGACTCTGGATAGAAAGAGGCTGGAGGAGTTACAGCTCGAGAGGTTGAACGACACCCTTGCAAGGGCAAAAAAATCTGAATTCTATCGAAACAGAATTCCTGAAAGGGTTGAGTCTCTTGCAGAACTACAGGATATCCCCTTTACCACAAAGGATGATCTGCGAAAGAGTTTTCCTTTTGGTATGGTAGCGGTGGATCCTTCAGAGCTGGTGAGGGTACATTCATCATCCGGCACAACCGGACAGGCAACGGTCATATATCATACGAGAAAAGATATTGAGAACTGGGCTGATCTGGTTGCAAGGTGTATGTACATGACCGGAGTGAGAAAGAATGATGTTTTTCAGAATATGATGGGGTATGGGCTATTTACAGGAGGGCTCGGTCTTCATTACGGATCCGAAAAGCTGGGATCGCTTACCATACCGGCATCTTCAGGAAACTCCAAAAGACAGATAATGCTGATGAAGAATTTTAACACAACGGTTGTTCATATAACTCCGAGCTATGCACTTCACCTCTATACAATAATGCTTGATGAGGGAATAGATCCCAGGCGGGATTTAAAACTCAAAATTGCTTTTCTGGGTGCGGAACCTTATACGGAGGAGACCAGAAAGAGGCTGGAAGAACTGTATGGGTTTGATGCCTTTAACAGCTATGGATTGTCTGAAATGAACGGACCGGGAGTTGCGTTCGAATGCAGAAACAAAGATGGGATGCATCTGTGGGAGGATCACTACATAATAGAGGTAATTGATCCGGTAACCGGCGAAGTTTTGAGGGATGGTGAAGAGGGGGAGCTGGTTCTTACAACCCTGATGAGAGAGGGAATGCCCATTATAAGATACAGAACAGGGGATATCACGCGGGTTTATCCGGAACCGTGTAGCTGCGGGAGGACCCACAGAAGAATCTCAAGAATTAAGGGAAGAAGCGATGATATGTTGATAATAAACGGGGTTAATCTTTATCCAATGCAGATAGAGAAGGTTCTGATGGGTATACCCGAGGTCGGAAACAACTATCTGATCGAAATTGATAAGGTCGGGTATCTTGATAGAATTAATGTTAAGGTCGAGGTAAGACCGGAGATATTTAAGGGCGATGTTAGGGACCTGGAGAATTTAAAGCATAAGATTATAGAAGAGCTAAAAACAAATGTGCTTGTTAAACCTCATGTTATTTTGGTTGAGCCTAATTCACTTCCGAAAAGTGAAGGTAAAGCAGTAAGAGTGATTGATAAAAGAAAATCGCAGGAGGTATAGTATGGCCTCGCAGGTAACAGTGTTTGTTGAAAATAAACCGGGAAGGATTTACAAAATTGCGAAAACGCTTTCGGATGGAGGTGTGAATATCAGGGCTATTACCATTTCCGATCAGGGAGAATACGGGCTTGTAAATATTCTACCCGATGACCCTGACAGAGCAGAGGAAGTTCTTATAGAAAAAGGATTTTCTGTATCAAGAAAAGAGGTAATAGCGATTATTATGAAGGATGAACCGGGCGGGCTTGCTGAAGTAGCAGAATATTTAAATAAGAATGGTATAAATATATCCAATGCATATGGATTTATTCTTGAAAGTAAGAGGAGTGCCGTGCTTGTTTTAGAAGTGGATGATTTTAAGAAAGCCGAGTCTCTAATAAACTCGGGCGGATTTAAAACGCTCAGCAAAGAAGAGCTTCACAATCTGTAATTGTTCGGTACAGGCGCGATATCTTGCTTTTATATAAGCAGTTTATTGGGTAGCATCTGTTTTTTGTGGCCATCATTAGAATATTATCATATCAGAAATTAGAGGTGGGTTGAGATGAGCGATAGGATCCCTCCTGAGAGGTTCAACATACCGGTAGAAAAGATAAAGAGTGGATTTTATACTGATAAATACTTTGTTAGAACAAGAAATGTTTTGCTGGCTGAAAACAAACACTCAAGCGTAGTGATGCAGGTGTTCACCAGGGATAAAGGTATTATATGCGGGGTGGATGAGGCTGCGGCGATTATTAAGACCTGTTCGGATAATCCAGAGAAAATT
>JALXDB010000478.1 GCA_026990615.1 Spirochaetota bacterium | reverse complement strand
TATAAAATCCATTATAAAATCTATTACAGCGGATATCCTGTAGAAATGGAGGAGATGAACGGATACCTCCTTACAGATCTGAGAGTGCTTATCCCCATTGTTATTGTTGTTATTATAGCAGTGCTCTTTATCAGCTTTAGAACTCTAAGAGGAGTCCTTCTTCCTCTTGTAATCGTTGTATTATCTACCATATGGACCATGGGAGTTATGGGCTACACCGGCACTGAACTTTCTATAATGACCAATATAATACCGGTAATACTCCTGGGGCTGGGAACGGCATATGGAATACACTTTCTAGCGAGGTACTACGAAGATATAAAAGACGAAAAAACCAAACTTAAAGATATCGAGAAATCTATCAGGCATATTGGAATACCCATTCTGCTCACGGCGCTTACAACGATTGCCGGATTCTTATCGTTTCTGGGCGCCTATATAACAGCAATAAGCGAGTTTGGTATTTTTACAGCTATCGGAGTTCTATTTGCAGTTATACTTTCCCTGACATTTTTACCTGCCCTTCTCTCTCTGATAAAGGTAAAGCATGGAGCTATTTCCTCTGAAAAAAGCCACTTCTTAAAATCATTTATGAAAATGATCAGCCGTTTCGTAATTAGAAATAAAAAGGCAATTGTAATAGTTACTTTCTCACTGTTTGTGGCCGCAGTATTTGCAATCCCGATGATAAAAACAGAAACCCAGATATCCAATTTTTTTCCAAAAAAATCAGATATCAGGAAGGCAGAAAAAATCATTAACAGGGATTTTGGAGGTTCAACACCAATACAGATAGTTGTAGATGGTGATATTAAAGACCCTCAAACATTAATAAAACTTGATATTCTATCCAGATACCTTAAAACTATTCCTCACGTATACAATCCGCAGTCTATATCAGATTTAATATCCGAGATGAATAACATCGTCAACGGTCACAAGATAGTGCCGGCAACAAAAGAAGAGGTGGCTAATTTAATGTTTCTGCTGGAGGGGCAGGAAATCTTAAATCAGATGGTGAACAGGGATTATACAGAGGCTGTGGTACAGGCGATGCTGAATACTTCCGATAGTGAACTTGTTCATCAAACGATTAAAAGAATAGAGGAATTCCTCGACTATCAATTAAACGGAAAGTTCGCTGTGGTTAAAAGGAGCATGCTTAACCAGGAATCGAAGAACTGGATAATGGAGGATATAGCCCGGTTAATTTCCAATGATATTTTTAATTCTACAGGTACGAATATCGATCACACAAAAATACTATCATTTTTAAAATCTGAATACAACTGGAATGGATTTTATCTCTCACAAAATGATTTAGAAGCTTTAAAAAACGAACTCTATATATTCTTTAACGAAGAATCCGAGGTCATTATAGACTCCGAAGAAGATATTGATAGAGAGGTTGAAGCAATCTTAAATTACGCTGCTTCTTCCAGAGCGGATTACGAAGGTATCGTCAAATTGATGTTTAATACAATACCTGAACGCTGGTGGAAGGACTCTCCGGATGCGGTAAAATCTTCGGCGGAGTTCGTCTATCAAAAAGTATACAACGCCCAGATGAAATCGTATATAGATCAGATTGCAGAGAAGCTGCTCAGAAACATACTACCATCCGGACAGAACAACCATGAATTGTTGAAGAGGATTTCTGATGACCTCTACTACATAACGTACAGCAGATTTGCAGTTCCTGAAAAGTATCAGAATAGTCCAGAACCCACCATTATCATAGTTAAATCTACACTTTCAGGAATGATAAAAATTATAGAGAGGCTTGATATAAGTCTTATAAAAAGTCAGATTCAAAGTATAATTATTGCTATAATTGCTGTCTTCATTATTCTTTCCGTCCAGTATAAATCGATAAAAATAGGTTTAATTGTACTCTCCCCCATAGTATTTGTGATTCTTCTGAACTTCTCTATTATGGGCTATACCGGTATTCCGTTGGACTACGCAACAATGCTTGTCGGAAGCATTCTTATTGGAGTTGGCATCGACTATTCGATACACTTCTCCTCGAGGTTTAAGAGGGAGTTATCACTTTCAAATAATGACGAGAGGAATCTTGAAAATACTCTAACAACTACAGGTGTTGCAATTATGATTAATGCCCTTATGGTTGCTCTGGGATTTCTCGTGCTTATAGCGGGCAGGCTTTCTATTCTTAGAAGAGAGGGTTGGATGATATTTGTTCTTATGATTATAAGTGCTTTTGCCGCAATCGTGTATCTACCTTCGATATTCATTCTTCTCAAGAATAAACTAAATATTTTGAATGGAGGGAAAAAATGAAAAGATCATTGATACCAATACTGGCTTTTACCATTGTTATGTTTTCCGTTAATCTGGCCATGTCTTTAACTGCGATTGAGATAGTAAAAAAGGGCGATGATGTTTTTAATGCTCCTAGAGATGCTCATATAATTTCCACAATGATAATAATAGATAAAAATGGAAACAAAAGTGTTAGAAAATCCGAGATGTATCAGAAGGGAACAGAGAAAAGGCTGGTCAGGTTTCTGTATCCGCCCGATCAGAAAGGAATAGCCTTTTTAAGCCTTCCCAATGATGTAATGTATATATATCTACCGGCTTTTCACAAAATAAGACAGATAGCTTCCCACGTAAAAAATCAAAATTTTGCGGGTACAGATTTTACATACGATGATTTAAGCGCCTTCAGGATGGCTAAGGGTCACACCGCCACAATGATTGGCGAAGATAGTACATACTACATAATCAAACTGGTTCCGAAAAAGATAACTGGAAAAGAGTACAGCTTTTTAAAGGTCTGGTATAGAAAGGACAACTTCTATCCGGTTAAAGTAGAATATTACGATAAGAACGGGGAGCTTTTTAAAATCCTCGTCAGGCATAATCTTAAGAAGATACACGGCTACTGGATACCAATGGAGATGGAGGTTAAAAATATTAAGAAGAATCATATTACAAAAAGCAAAGTTGAAAAGGTACAGTTCGATCTGGGCCTTTCGGATAGAATCTTTACAAAACGTTACATGATACGATCACGATAATTGGATGGTGATTTGGCAGGTTAACACTTGGGTTGTCAGGATAATTAAATTTTGAAAGGAGGCTAAAGATGAAAAATAGATTATTACCCTTATTGACAATCATCCTTTTATTGATGCCG
>JALXDB010000477.1 GCA_026990615.1 Spirochaetota bacterium | reverse complement strand
ATAATAGACTATCTCTGCTTAAATTAATAATAAATACTCTTTAATTCAAGAAAAATGTTCATTTGATTAATTTAAAATAGATGAAAAATTCTATCAGCAATTTCTTTTGTCTCCCTGAAAAACCTTCCATTCATTAAAGATTGCAGAGAATCAATCTCTTCTTCAATTTCTTCTATATAAGGTATTCTTCCTATAATTTCAACATCATATTTTCCGGTAAGACTTTCCAGGTAACTGCTGTTTCCCCTGCTCATATTTTCTACTATTCCGATTATGCTGTACCCCTGCGATAGAATTAAATCAAGTGTATTGTTTACAACATTTACAGCCAATTTTGACGGAGTTGCAACAACAAGGAATTTCCCCTTTTTAAAATATTTTAAAACATCGAGAATTGGATCATTTAGGCCCGGGGGCATATCAATAAAAAGAAAATCGAGTTTATCCCATCTGGTAATGGATACCAGTTCCAGAAAAACCTCGCTGAATCCATCTCCTCTGAGAGGAAGAGGCCTGTTCCCCGTATAAAAAACCACCGACATAAAATTCAATCCATTTACATTAACCGGAACAATTCCCCTCTCTTCATCAGGAAATTTATTCAGCCTGTCGGACAAAGCTAAAAGCAGGTGATCAGATGCCCCCCATACATCCAGGTCCAGCAGGCCGGTTCTTGCCATGTCTTTCATATGCCAGGCCAGAGCAGTTGAAATTAATGATTTACCGACCCCTCCCTTGCTGCTTATTACCGGGATTATATTTGAAATACCCTCTATCCTTTCTTTAATAAGATGAATTCTCGGATCAATTATCATTTCCCTCAACTGTTTTTACACCTCCCCATCTATATGTCTTATATAAACACCTCTTCCCTTGATTATATCAAAATCCCTGCTACCGCACTGAGGGCACTGTAAAAACGTGTGAGCGGCCTCGGGTAAAAAATGTATACTTTCCCTGATAATCTCATCCTCTGCTGCTTCGACATCATCAATCTTCCACGAATGTGCGCATGATCTGCACTCAAACTCAACATCTTCCTGCTCATAATTGAAATCCGCTTCCTCTGCTACGGTTCCCTTTTTCAGGTTATCGATTGCAAAACTTACAATATCCCTGTCGATTTGCTGAAGTTCTCCCATGACAATCGTAACCCTGCTGAGCTTTTTAAATCCATGTTTTTTAGATTCATCAACAACAGCCTTTATAATCCCCTCTGCAAAAGCCCATTCATGCATAATTTCCATCCCAACAAGTTATTTTTAATCTATATCAAATCCATCTTATTAACGGTGTTAATAACTTCTTATATCCTTTAATCTAAAATCAAGGATAATATTTTCCAGGGCATCGATGCATCTCTTTAATTCTGATATTTCCTCCCTGCTGCTTTCTCCCTTGGCTTCGATGCTATTGTAAGTATCCCTCATCAATTTTTCACAATTATTTAGAAGTATCCCACCGTATTTAATGAAATTTACTGAAGCCTTCTCATTATCCCTTGGGTCTTTTCTTGCCAGTACAAACTGATAATCATCAACCGCCCTTGAATACTGCCCCCTTACAGGAAGCACATAATATGAAAAATCATTTTCAAGCTTTTCCAGTTGAGAGTTAAGTGCCTGATTATTTTGATTTCTTATAATCTTTTTCACCCTGCTCCAGTAATTGTAATAGTAATCAGTTACAGCTCCAAGAAGATACTTTGTTTCTACCTCGGCATCCGGATGGAAATCCACATATCTGTATTTCTTTATCCGGGCAAGATTCTCCTCTATTATTCTATCTGCTATATCGCTGTAAGAAACTTCAGATTCTTTACTACTGATGCTATTTTCAAGCTCACTGCTTCTGATTACTCTTTTCTTTAATTCTTCAAAAATGGATATCTCAGTGTGCAGGAACAGGTTGATGTCCGTTTTATTCCTTAAGGCATTTAGATACCTATCTTCGAAAGCACGAAGGTTGAACAGCTTTGTACCGTATAAATCTGCGTACTTTTTGTAAAGCATCTTCAATCTTTTTATAGCTTGATCGATTTCTGATTTTCGGAGGGTTGCTTTTTTCTTTTTAAAAGAGAATGCCATACATCAAACCTGTTTACTTTCCAACCAGCTGCTCGTATGCCTTCTGAATTTCCCTTGTCTTTTCCTCAAACATCTCTCTGTATTCCGGACCCAGTTTTAGACTTTCAACAACATCGGGATGGAACTTCTTCAGCTTCTCCCTGTACGCCTTTTTTATTTCATCGATAGAGGCTCCCTTTCTCACTCCCAGTACTTCGTACGGGTCTTTTGAAAGAGTTTGCGTTTGTGTCTGTTGAAAACCTGATTGCCAGTTTTTAAACTTCTCATAAAAATTGTTGCCCGATTTCTGGGATTGGGACCCTGTCTGACCCTGATAGTAGTTTGCTCCGCCCTTTTTGCTCTGGTACTGCTTGTACTGCTGCTGATAAAAATTTTTTAACATTCTTCTCCTTAAAAGGAGACCGATAATTGCTATTGCAGGAAGAAGAAACTCCTCGCCGGGTATACCATCGGGTATAATCCAGCTTAAAACTGAAAGTCCCAAAACAATCCATATCCATATAGGCATAATACTAAACCTCTACGATAAATATATATTCTAAACAATAATTTTGCAAGATAGAAATAAAACTATAATAGATCAAAACAAACAGTTTAATTCCCGGCCTATTAATAAGCTGGACAGTTTAATGAAGCACCCAAAGGATTACCATGTTTGTTGCAAATTAAGATCTGAACCAATTTTACTGATACGGACTTATCTCTGGTAGGTAATAAAAGATGAATGTAAAATAAAAAATTGGGGAGGGGAGGATTCGAACCTCCGAAGCCATACGGCGACAGATTTACAGTCTGTTCCCTTTGACCACTCGGGAACCTCCCCATGGAGCTGGCGATGGGATTTGAACCCGCAACCTGCTGATTACAAATCAGCTGCTCTACCGTTGAGCTACGCCAGCCCAATTTCAAGCTAAATATATTTAATTTACAAAATAGCGTCAAGAATTTTGAGAATATATGTTCTGCCTGACAAATAAGCTTACATAAAAATAAATCCTATACAAACTTTTCAATTTAAGCAAAATTCTGACAAATCTATAGAACTCAAAACTATGAACTATTATTTGCATTGTTTTAATT
>JALXDB010000476.1 GCA_026990615.1 Spirochaetota bacterium | reverse complement strand
GGGTTGTTCTGGATTTGATGATACATGATATAGATATAGTGCTCAGTTTGATAAAGAGCAATGTCGTCCATATAGATGCAGTAGGGAGGATAGTAAAAAGCAAATATGAAGATGTAGCTTCTGCTGTGATTCAATTTGAAAACGGGGCAATCGCTGTAATTACTTCCAGCAGATTGAGTGAGACCCGGGTAAGAGCAATGTCCGTATCTCAGGATCAGGCATTTATATACCTGAATTTTGAAACTCAGGACATAAATATATACAGAGGGGCTTCTGCAAGGTTTTTTGTGTCATCAAGTGAGATTACATACAAGCACGAATCAATAGTGGAAAGGGTTTTGGTTCAGAAGGAGAATGCTCTCAAAGAAGAGATACTGCATTTTATCGATTGTATAACAGGTGATGCGGAACCAATTGTAAGCGGAGAGGATGATGTAAGAACTCTTCAGGTTACAATAGATATAATAAAGAGTATCAATAAAAAGCTTGTCCTGGAAAAGATAAATTGATGTATATAATTCCTGTTATAAATACCGGTTCAACTTCCACAAAACTTGCTGTCTACGGCTATACCATGAATACCGGTAGAGAGGAGGAAATTGAGGAACTCGACCGCTCCATTCTTAAAGCTCCTGCCTCAGGTTCAAAGGAAAGTATTGATTTCCTGGTGGATTACGGTAAAAGGAAACACCAGATAATAGGATATTTTGATAATTTTCTTTTAAAACATAAAGGTTTAAAGGTTGGGGGGATAGCCGCAAGGGGAGGACTGTTAAAACCTCTTCCCGGTGGGGTATATAAGATTGACAAGAAGATGGTAGACGATCTACTTGAGTGCAGATACGGTTCTCACCCGTCCAATATGTCTGCTCCCATTGCATTTGAACTGTCCAAAAAATACGGTGTAAGTTCCTTTATTGCATATCCGGTAGTTACAGACGAGATGGATAGAATAGCAAAGTATACTGGATTTCCGGAGATTAAAAGAAAAAGCATTTTTCACGCCTTGAATCAAAAAGCCGTCTCGAGATACGTTTCACGTGAACTTGGGAGGGCCTATGAAGATCTTAGAATTATAGTCTGCCACATGGGTGGAGGAATTTCGGTCGGGCTTCATGTGAATGGAAAAGTAGTTGATGTCAACAATGCACTTGATGGTGAAGGACCCTTTTCGATTGAAAGGGCAGGTACATTACCTGCCGGTGATCTTGTAAAATACTGTTTCAAAACTCCTGCCGTAGATAATAAAATGCAAGTTAATAAATTACAAATTAGTGAGTCACAGATTATTAGAAGAATAACCAAAGAATCCGGGATTTATGCTTACCTTGGAATTAAAGATGCCCGAATGATTGGAGAATCGATAAATAAAGGTAAAGGACTGGGCGGGGTGAGTTATAACGAGTTGCTGGAGATAATAGAAGCTTTTGCGTACAGAATATCGAAAGAGATATGCTCCCTGGGTGCATATCTTGGAGAAAAACTTGACGTTATCATTTTGACTGGCGGTCTTTCGTATTTTAAATATCTGACTGATAAAATAGTGGGCAGGGTGAAATTTATGTCTGAAAGAATAATGATATATCCAGGTGAAAATGAGTTGAGGGCTCTAGCTGAGTATGTCTATATGGCTATTGTGGGAACAGTAAAAATTATGTATTACAGGAGTTAAGGAGATGGAAAAGCAGAAAAGAAAAAAGTTTATAATTGAAGGAAATTTTCAAACGAGATTAATCTTAAAGTTTGTAGCTGTTGTCACCGGAGCCGCTCTACTGTCAGTGATAACTGTAATTTCTCTTTTTCTTATCAAATATAACCTTACGTTAAAAGATTTTGCGAATCTGACTGTGTCCCTTGCGGGTAAGGGGGTAACCGGGGCATCAAACTTCTTTGAGATCGTCCTTGCTCCAATAATCATCTCAAACCTTATAGTTCTGTGTATAGTAATTCCGGTATCTCTTTTTTACTCTCATAGAATAGCAGGACCTATTTATCGTTTTGAGCAGAGCCTGGATCTTTTGCTTCATGGAAATACAAATTTCATGATCTCTCTGCGAAAAAAAGATGAGTTTAAATATCTGGCAGACAAGATGAATGCATTGATCGATTATATGAGGAGAAATATTAATGAGGTAAAGATGAGTCATAAGGTGTTGAAAGATAGAATCAACAGAATTCATAGCATGCTGTCGGTGGAACAGATAGACCTCCCTGCCCTTAAAAGAGAGATAAGAGAGCTCGAAAGATTCTTTAAAGAGAGGGGAACTCCCTTCAGCTATTAAATTCTGGTAATACTACAGATTTTATAATTCCCTTGAGTGTGAATAACTTTATAAAAATTATGGAGGAGGCCTATTAATTTTAGATACTTTTAAATTGTTAGGAAAAAACTCGACATGGACCTTTGAAATACTCTTCTAATGAAAAAGATTTACTTACCTAACTCTACAGCGGGTTTTTTGAGCCGGCCAGCGATCCTGAGATAAATGGATTAACGGTCATTGGTTCTTCTCCTGATTTTGAGGTTTGATATTTATTTTCCGGCCAGTTGGGAGTCCCTTTTTTATTTAAAAGTGCAAAAAATATTATATGGGCCAATGTTGAACTTTCAATTTCAATTCAAAGAATACATGATTTTATATCTTTAATACTATAAAAAGTAGCGTGTAATTGGTTATATATTATATATTTAAAAACTCGAATTTCGCCCTATATGCTATCTAAACCACTAATACGTACAATGGTATATTTTTATGAGCTTTAATGTCGTTAATTGTAACGGGTCTATTGAGAAGCTTTTGGAGTAGTTCTATAGGCAATAATCTGTATAAAAAGTCCAACAAAAGACCCATGTTGAACTTTCAATTTCAATTCAAAAATAAATAATGATATGTTTTATAAAAATGAGGTGTAATTTATTATATATGAATCCATTCTAAAAAGGTAGAATATTGTCATTTCAAGCATTGATTCATAAAGGCGAGAAATCTGTAATTCCTTATATATTAAAGATTTCGTCGCTTCGCTCAAAAGATAAAAGAGAATTGTTTCGCTACGCTCACAATTACACTTCACTACGTTACGTTCGAAAGGACAAAAACCAGTTTTTAGAGTAAGCTCATATATCAATAATTAAAGCCTTGATTTTCGTCCTAAAAATTAATCTAAATATTGT
>JALXDB010000475.1 GCA_026990615.1 Spirochaetota bacterium | reverse complement strand
CAACATTATTGTGGTTAGTTAATACACAAAAATATTTTACCCGGTAAACTTTTAACCCAGCAGGCAGTTGAAAGGTAAAAAAATACCCCCTATTTAAAGGGGGTTTATTGGCTTGAACAATCTATATTAACTTGAGCAATTTATACACTATATTGAGTTTTACTTGAGCAGCCTCTTTACCTGAGCGGCTTTGCCTACCCTTTCGCGGAGATAGTAAAGTTTTGCCCTTCTTACCTTACCTCTTCTCACAACCTCTATTTTTTCTATTCTGGGAGAATGAAGCGGAAAAACTCTTTCAACCCCGATACCATATGATTCTCTTCGAACCCTGAAGGTCCTTCTTATACCGCTGTTCTGCATTGCAATTACGTATCCCTCGAATACCTGTATTCTTTCTCTTTTGCCCTCTACTATCTTTGCATGCACTCTTACAAGGTCGCCTATATGAAAAGGGGGTTCTTCATATTTAATCTGTTCTCTTTCAATTTCATCAATAACGTTCATCATTCAACTCCTTTCTCAACTCTTGTAATAATTTCAAATAGTCTTTATCTAACTTTCCTGCTTCGATAAGCCTAATTATTATATCCAGACGATGCAGGATTGTATTTTTTAATCTATTTTTAAGCCTCCACTCTTTTATCCTCTTATGATCTCCAGAGAGAAGAACGTCAGGAACCCTGGATCCTCTGTAATTTGAAGGCCTAGTATAGTGGTCATATTCAACCAGCCCTGTATCATCAAAGCTTTCTTCTTTCAGGGAATCGGTACTTCCCAGTACCCCCCCTATATATCTTGATACTGAATCGATAATAACAGCAGCCGGTATCTCACCTCCGGTAAGTATATAATCTCCAATCGATAGTTCTTCGTCAACAAATTTATCTATTACTCTCTGATCAATGCCTTCGTATCTTCCGCAAATAATCGTTATTGTTCCAACCCCGCTCAGCTCTTTAACCTTGTTCTGGTTAAGTTTAGTCCCCCTCGGGCTTACATAGATAACCCTCCCTCTATCCTCTATAGATTCAATTGCTCTAAAAAGAGGGTCTGGCATCATTACCATTCCATCGCCGCCGCCAAAGGGGTAATCATCGACTTTTTTATGTTTGTCGCTGCTGAAACTTCTTATATCTATGATATTTATATCTATCAAAGATCTCTCGATAGCCTTTGAAATAACTCCTTCTTTCAAAAAACAGGATATAACACCCGGAAAGAGTGTTAAAACATTAAACTTCATGATTTAATTACCGGTTATTTACAGTCAAAGATAAACAAATCTGCCCCAATATTAGAGCATTATTTTATAACGATTAGCTTAAAAAATAACATCAATTAGGATGCTCGTATTAGAAACAGCAAATAAATTTAAAAAAGACCTTCTATAATTTCAATCTCTATCTCTTTTGATTTTATATCTATCTTTTTTACAACGTCCGATATTGCAGGAATATATACCTGTTTCCCCGTATCCTTTAACCTTACCGAGTACACATCGCAGCTTCCAGTATTGTGTATATCTTCAACTACTCCGATTTCTTCTCCCTGCGATGTTTTAACCCTGCATTTCCAGATATCGTAGTAGTAATAGCTATCCCCATCTATCTTTATTGCATTGTCTCTATCTATGTAGATGCAAAGGCCTCTTAAATTCTCTACCGAATTTCTATCTTTTTTACCTTTCAGCTTGATAAGGACGTTTCTGTCAGCAATTCTACTCTTTTCAATCTCTAATTTTACAAACTTTCCATATCTCTTGATAAAGAGAAATGGAAGGTTCTCAAAACGCCTTATATCATCTGTAATAGGGAGAACTTTAATCTCGCCATAGATACCAAAAGGTTTAAGGATCTTACCTATTATGAGGTAGTCCTTTTTCTCTTTTATATCCTCATTTACTTTTTCTTGTGATACTTCTTCTTGTGTGGTTTTTCTAATTTTCGGGTCTTTTTTCCCCTCCATTTTTCATTCTAATTCCGCATTATCGACATCGGAGTTTATTTTTGCTTTTATAATCTATGGATTTTATAAATCACCCGCTGGCTGGCAGTATCCCAACAACTGGCAACTATTTCAATAATTCAGATATAAGTAAATACTACAAATAATCTATTACAAATAAAATTAACCCAGAATATCCAGAGTTATTCTCTTGCCGGATTTGGCAATTGCAGCATTTAAAATAGTTCTGATAGCTTTTGCTATTCTTCCGTTTTTACCAATTACCTTTCCAGTATCAGACGGAGCAACTTTTAACTCAAAAATTGTCGACTTCTCCCCTTCAACGACATTGATCTCTACTTCATCTGGTTCATCAACCAATGCTTTTATAATGTACAGTAGGAACTCTTTTTCTTTCATCTCCTATCTCCTTTCCATCCTGAAGATTTATTTCCTCTATTTTACCTGAATACCTTTTTTATTTAAAAGCAGCTTCACAGTGTGGGTCGGAATAGCACCCCGGTTCAACCATTCTTTTACCCTCTCCTCTTTAATCTGAATACTCCTCTCATCATTTTCAAGAGGATGATAAACACCTAAATTCTCTATATACGCTCCATCCCTCTTTTTTCTGGAATCGACTGCAACAATCCTGTAATATGGCCTCTTTTTTGTCCCCATTCTTGTCAATCGAATCTTTACACTCACTACAGATCCTCCAAAAATTTTCTCTCAATATACTTACATTTATAAATATAGTAAAGTAATTTGCAAAGTGCAACCATATTAAAAGCTGATTAGAATCTGCCCATAAATGAAGACAGTATATTGGATGACATTTTTCCCTTTTTGGTAAACTTTTTCATCATTTTTTTCATCTGCTGAAAATTGTTCAACAGCCGATTTACCTCGTAAACAGATGTTCCACTGCCCATAGCAATTCTCTTTCTCCTGCTTCCATTTATAATCTTATAATGGGCCCTTTCTTCCTTTGTCATGCTGTTTATTATTGCCTCTGTCCTTTTTAAATCTCTTTCATCAATCTTTAGATTCATTTTTTTCGGTAGTCCCGGTATCATTTCAATTATATTCTCAAGTGGCCCCATCTTTCTTAATTGCTTTATCTGATCTAGAAAGTCATTCAGGTCAAAACTATTCTTTTTTATCTTCTTCTCAAGCTTCTTTGCCTGTTCGATGTCATACTCTTTCTGTATCTTTTCAACCAGTGTTAAAAC
>JALXDB010000474.1 GCA_026990615.1 Spirochaetota bacterium | reverse complement strand
CTACTTTTTATAGTATTAAAGATATAAAATTATGTATTTTTTGAATTAAAATTGAAAACTCGACATCGGCCCTAATACTGTTATTTCCTTATTTTACATCTTGTGGTTTTCCATTTAAAATTACAAAGTGCTCTATAACCCGGGTTATTTTTTATCACTGGAGAAGTTAGAGCAATTTTTTATTTCTCTTGAGATTTGAGACCGACAGACTACTTTGAGGTTGTATGAGTCTTTATAGTAGTTCAAAATCTTTTTAAAGGAAAATGCTGTTTTAAGGTTAAATTAATTTAACAGGTTTTAATTTAATGGCGAAAAATAGTGCTCCAGGATTTCTTTAAAGTGCTTATTTTTTACCTGTCTGAGCCAGTATTTCTGAGTTTGTTGAAAAGTTGCGTTATAAGCATATTTATGAACAGACTTTAAATTCGTTTTAAAATGATCAACTAACAAAGACCAATTAGTGGAAAGAGCAGCGTCCAAGCGACCTGTTCGTATAACCTCAGAAAAACGATAGTCGATCTGAAAAGTGAGAAAATACTCCCAAAATAAAAACCCATTAGAGTTATAGACTTATAGACTTCTTGGTTTAAAATTATTAATTTAATTACTGCTTGAGTTATTACTTATCTGCTCTTCTCTGGTTTTATTAAGGTTGAGGGTAGAAATTGTTTCTTTTCTGCTTGCTCCATTGAACTGCTGAAGATTTGTATTTTGCAGTATTTTTACGGTAAAGGTGTGTTTTGCAGTGAAACATTATGCTAAATCATAGTGAAAAAAAACAAAATTAAAATAAAGGAGTGTGGATATGACAGATCTTGAGAAGAGGGCAATTAATACCATAAGGTTTCTTGCAGTTGATGCTATTCAGAAGGCAAAGTCTGGACATCCCGGCTTACCGATGGGTGCAGCTCCCATGACCTATGTTCTGTGGCATGATTTTCTGAAACACAATCCTAAGAATCCCAAATGGCCTGACAGGGATCGATTTGTCCTATCAGCAGGACACGGTTCAATGATGCTCTATGCTCTTTTATATCTGACTGGATATGAAGACGTCACAATGGACCAGCTCAAGTCTTTCAGACAGTGGGGGAGCCTCACACCGGGGCATCCGGAATGGGGTGTTACTCCCGGTGTAGAAGCAACAACCGGACCGCTGGGGCAGGGAATTAGCAATGCTGTTGGTATGGCTATAGCTGAAAGATTCCTTGGTGCAAAATACAACAAAGATGAGTATAAACTTATGGATCATTATACATACGTACTTGCCAGTGACGGCGACTTAATGGAGGGGGTTGCTTCAGAGGCGGCTTCAATTGCAGGACACCAGAAGCTTGGCAAACTTATTGTTCTCTACGATGATAACAAGATATCACTGGCAGCACCTACTTCTGCCTCTTTTACAGAGGATGTGGCAAAGAGATTTGAGGCATACGGCTGGCAAATTCTGAGAGTTGAAGACGGAAATGAGGATCTGGATGCCATCAGGAATGCTATAAAAGAGGCACAGAGTGATGTTGAAAGACCAACTCTCATTATGGTTCGTACCACTATTGGTTACGGAAGTCCGAAGAAGGCCGGTACACCGGCTGCTCACGGATCTCCCCTTGGTGAAGATGAGGTAAAAGCGGCTAAAGAGAATCTTGGATGGCCGACAGAACCAGATTTTTATGTTCCGGAAGATGTATTGAATCATTTCAGAGAAGCTGTAGAGAAGGGTGAAAAGGCAGAGAACGAATGGAATAATACTCTAAACAAGTATAAAGAAAAATACCCCGATGAAGGGGCAGAGTGGGATAGAATCTGGGAGGGAAAACTCCCCGATGGATGGGAGAAGTCTCTTCCTCAGTTTAAACCAGAAGACGGTCCGTTACCCACGAGGAAGGCTTCCGGAGCCATCATTAATGCTATTGCTTCAGTAGTGCCAAACTTTATCGGAGGTGCTGCAGATCTTGAACCGTCAACTAATACTTATATGAAAGATATGGGAGACCAGGGAGCAGACAATCCAACCGGCAGGAATATAAGGTTTGGTGTAAGAGAACATGGTATGGGGGCAATAGTTAATGGAATTGCATATCATGGCGGTCTTATACCCTTCGGTAGCACATTTCTTGTTTTTTCAGACTATATGAGGGGTTCTATCAGGGTTTCAGCTCTTGCGGGACTCCATACAATATGGGTTCTTTCTCATGACAGCGTCTGGCTCGGAGAAGATGGCCCGACTCATCAACCGGTAGAGCATCTTGCATCGTTAAGGGCAATACCGAACCTGGTTGTTATAAGGGCTGCCGACGCAAATGAAATGGTCGAGGCATGGAAGGTTGCAATGCAGTGTAAGGGGCCGGTTGTTCTTACCCTGAGCAGGCACGGGCTTCCAATTCTTGACAGATCTGTCTATGCATCAGCTGAAAATCTTAAAAAGGGCGCATATGTACTTAAAGATGCAGATGGTGGTAAGCCCGACCTTATTTTAATAGCCACTGGTTCGGAGGTATCGGTTGCAATAGAAGCTGCAAAGATTATTGAGGATAAAGGGGTGAAAGTCAGAATTGTATCTATGCCTAGTTGGGAGTTGTTTGATAAACAGGATCAATCTTATAAAGATGAAGTCTTGCCGCCTGATATTAAGGAGAGGGTCGTTGTAGAAACCGGCTCTTCAATGGGATGGTGTAAATACACAGGTGAAAAAGGGATTGTTATTTCTCAGGATAGATTTGGAGCATCTGCTCCGTACAAAGTTTTGCTTGAGAAGTTTGGTTTTACCCCTGAACAAATTGCGGAGAAAGCACTGAAGGTTGTTGGAAAATAAGTGTAATTTTCGCCGGTAATTTGAACTTAATACAATTTGGGGCGGTAACCTACATCGGCTACCGCCCTTTTTTTAACATCTTAAAAGCGCCAATAAATCATAATTTTACAGCAATAGTGAAAATGGTGTATTATTTTTCAGATTGGTTGTGCCGAACAATCGTTTAAATCTTTGGAGGGTCTCCTGATAATTACCTCTTACTTAAACATTTTAATGGCCCTGTAATCTATAAATCTATACATATTGAATCAAATATTAATATTATATTGTAAATATTATATTGTAATTTTTTTAAAAAATATTATTATTGTATTGACAACATCTAATTATTTTTATATTAAAATGTTTAAATTTTATCAGATATGGAGGTTTAATGT
>JALXDB010000473.1 GCA_026990615.1 Spirochaetota bacterium | reverse complement strand
AACTTGAAGAAACCCATATCCAGCATTAATTTTTTCTACCTTTAACAACTTGAAACTCCTTTTTATTATTTTTTCAGGCCTTTATTCTCTTTTTGCCGAGATAGGCCTCTATTACTCTTTCATTACTGCTTATCTCTTCAGGTGTGCCTTCTGCAATCTTGGTCCCATAGTCAAGAACAGCGATCCTGTTGCAAACCCCTCCTATCACCTTCATTATATGTTCAACTATTATTATAGTAACTCCGCTTTTATTGATCTCTTTGATTGTATCCATAAGGCTACCAAGCTCCCCGGTAGTTAAACCCGAGGCAAGTTCATCTAAGAGAAGAAGCTTTGGACTGCTCGCAAGAGCCCTTGCCAGGTCCATTAGCTTGAGCTGCATGGCATTCAGATTTTCCGCCGGAGTATCTTTTGGTAAAGGGAAATTAACGAATTCAAGAACTTCTTCAGCTTTTTTAGTGGCATCTCTCAAATTGTTTATACCGCCTCCAAAAACAGCACTAACTTTAACATTTTCCAATACCGTTAATCTTGGAAATGGTCTCGAGATCTGGAAGGTTCTTGACATACCGAGCCTGCATATTTTTTCAGGAACCCATCCCGTAATATCGATCCCCAAGAATTCAACGGTACCTCCATCAGGTTTAAGGGCCCCCGAGATACAGTTCAAAAATGTTGTTTTCCCTGCCCCGTTCGGGCCAATCAGCCCAACTATTTCCCCCTCTTCCACATCCAGAGACACATTATTTACAGCTACAAGTCCTCCAAAAACTTTCAAAACTTCACTGGCCTTTAAAATCATTAATTTCTCCCCTTACATCTTAATTCATTTTAGGGGGAGGGCCGTGAAGCCCTCCCTGAAAATTATACTTTACTACTTAACCTTCAAATCCTGCTGTTTCCATTCCGGCGGGAAGATAATTTTGCCCACACCATCAAAGTACTGAAGAACCGGGAATATGTAGTATCCCTGCCCAACTACCGGGTCAGGCACCGTTTCCGGTGTACATGTATAATTCTTCATGACAATACCATCTTTGTAACCCCACTTGCCTGTCCACAGGTTTTCCTTTACCCACTTATAGATGAGGTCGCTGCTGAGTTTGTGGTTTTCAGCATACACCTTTTTGCAGATTTCTATGAACATGTTTGTACCATCGTAGGATAGTCCGCCGGATGATGGGCTCGGTTCGATACCCCATCTCTCCTTAAACTTCTTCGCAAACTCTTTGCCCTTTTCGGTTGCCCAGTTGGGTATCTGGTCAATTACGTAATTTGAAGACTTACCTGTAAGCTTGTACCACTCACCAACCCAGCCAAGTCCATCAGCAATAATAAGGCTCTTAAGGCCAACTTCATCAGCCTGCTTGATGAAAGCAGAAATTGAAGGAGGTGCAGTACTTGTTCCGGCTATAACTGCAGGATTTAGCTTTTTTAATTTATTCAACAGAGGATAGAATTCAGTCTGGTTAATCGGAAAGTAATCTTCAGCAACGATCTTCCATCCTGCACTTTCTAGCTGGCCTTTTATAGCTTTGCCAAAACTTCTTCCCCAGTCAGTATCCTCGCCGTAGATGGCAAAAGTCTTTTCGGCCGGTTTCCAGACTCCCCTTTTAATTGCATCTTCAAGGGCCTGAACATATGAAACCGTAAGCTTGCTTGGAGTTGGCCATCCTTTAAACATCCAGTACCCGTACTTATCGGGATCTGATTTAAACTTCTGGTTCACAACCTCTGTTGCCCCGAATCCAAACAGATGAGGAATCTTGTACTTTGCAGTAATCTCCATACAGGCAACTGCAACTGAGCTGTGCCAGTTCAAAATTCCTGCCTGTATCTTATCCTGCACTACAGCCTGTTCGTAGGCCTGGGTGGCTTTTGCAGGGTCAGACTGGGAATCTATCCAGACAGGAACTATCTTATAATCCCCTATCTTCCATCCTATTGCATCAAAAGCCATTGTTGCTGAACCTTTAAACTCCTTCCCGGTTCGTGCACTGGGGCCACTGAAGGGTCCTAAAATACCAACTTTAAAGACCTTCTCTCCCCCAGCAGCTTCTTTGGATGATTCTTCACCTTTACTGGCAAATAGAGACAGAGGAACCAGCATTGCCAGTACGACAAAGATCGCAATCCAGCCAATTTTCATCTTAGTCATAACATTTACCCCCTTAAAATATTTTTTTTATTTATATATTTGCATATTATATAATTATGATAGTTATAATTAATGCTTTTAAAGCCATTAATCAACCGTTTTAATATGAAAGTAATAATATAATGTAGATTATATATTTATTAGCTGCCCAGAATGTTGAACTTCAAAAATCAAAAAAACTATTCGTTAATAAATTATCGACAAAAATATAAGCATTTTCTTGCTTATAACTCATAATATCTACATGATTTTTGTCAATACATTAATTTATCATACCAATTTATGATTTTTTGTCAATCAAAAATATTGCAATAAACGAAAATTTTTTATTGAAATTTAGGATTTTCTGTAGAAAAAGACTTCTTTACAAAGGTTTAAAATAGAAAACTATGTTTATTTATCAGGAAAAAAAGTGTTTTGATTTTAATTATCTCTCAATCTTCATACTCATCGTTGTAATCGTCTCTTATTCCGTGGGCAATCATTATAGGGGGCATGTATTCTCTTTCTTTAAATATTACCATCGTATTTGTTCTTACTACCTTTGGTATTCTGTTTAACTTGTTATTTAAAAAATAACCCAGATGATCTACATCCTTAACCCATATAGTTACAAGAGCATCTATGGTACCAGTTGGGATATATACAGAAACAACCTCATCAAGCTTGGGTATCTCCCTCAGGAAATCATCAAAAACTCTCGTCGATTCAAGCTGAACCTGAACAATCGCTTTAATGCTGAAACCCAATTTTTTCATATTAATAACAGCTCTGTATCCGGATATTACATTCAGTTCTTCCAGGCGCTTGATCCTGCTTCTAATTGTAGTAGCGGGGGAATTCAATTTTCGTGAAATTTCAGCAGCAGGAGTTCTGCCATCCTGTGATAGAATTTTTAATATTTCTTTATCGAGTTCCGAAAGATCAATCATATCCCTCTCCTATCAAAAAATGAGTTAAAATATAAGAAAAATAAACTTTTTCATAAAAGAATCTCAATTAAGATATCCATTAAACATTAATAATTAAATAC